>UQIQ01000059.1 GCA_900541185.1 uncultured Collinsella sp. | reverse complement strand
ACGAGATGACGTCGAGTCTCGTGGGCTCGGAGATGTGTATAAGAGACAGCGACATACTTGAGCTTGCCGGCGACATCCTCGAGCGGCATGTGACACATCTTGCCGTCACGCAGGGCGATCATGTAGCCAAACTCGCCGCGTAGACAGCCCAGTGCCGCCTCGACGCCGCACTGGGTCGCAAAGATGCGGTCCTGGGCGTCGGGCTGGCCGCCGCGCTGCGTGTGGCCGGGGATGGCGACGCGGGTCTCGCGACCGGTCTTGGCCTCGATCTCCTTGGCGATGTCGTAGACGATCGACGGGCTCGTGCGCTCGGCGAGTTTCTTCTTGTACTCCTTCTTGGACAGCGCCGCGTCCTCCTTGGAGATAGCGCCCTCGGCGACGGCCACGATGGTAAAGCGGCTGCCGGTCTCCATGCGATGCTCGATGGTCTTGATGACGTTATCCATGTCGTAGGGGATCTCGGGAATCAAGATGACATCCGCGCCGCCCGCGACGCCGGCGTATAGCGGGATCCAGCCAACCTTGTGGCCCATGATCTCGATAACGAACACGCGGCCGTGACTCGAAGCGGTGGTGTGAATGTCGTCGATGCATTTGGTGGCGACGTCGATGGCGCTCGTAAAGCCAAACGTCAGCTCGGTGCCCCAGGTGTCGTTATCGATGGTCTTAGGCAGGGCGATAACGTTGAGGCCCTCTTCGCGCAGACGGTTGGCGGTCTTGGTGGAGCCGTTGCCGCCCAGCATAAACAGGCAGTCGAGCTGCAGCTTATGATAGGTGTGGACCATTGCCGGCACCTTCTCGACGCCGTCGGCCTCGGGAATATCCAGGCGCTTGAACGGCGTACGGCTCGTGCCCAGGATGGTGCCGCCACGGGTAAGGATGCCGCTAAAATCGGCGGGCGTCATGACGCGGAACCGGCTGTAGATAAGGCCCTGGTAGCCGTCCTCAAAACCATAGATCTCAATAGGCTCTTCGCTATTGGTCATAAGCGTTTTGACAATGCCGCGCATGGTGGCGTTGAGCGCCTGGCAGTCGCCGCCACTGGTAAGAAGACCGATCCTAAGCATGATGAATCCTTCCGGGCAAGTTATAACATGCGCATAAGTTTACCCCCGCACACTGTTGATACGGGGGTAAAACGTGTTAGCTCAAGCGTATAGAAATGTAAACAACGTCAGGCGAGCGTAAGGTCGACGAGCCTGGGTCCTTACAGTGCGAAGGCGTCGACGTCGCCCCAGTGGCGGCGCAGCGTAATGGCGGCGGCGGGTTCGGTATTGTCAAAGACGACCGACCATTGCGTATTGCTGGTGATGTCTTTCGGATTGGGTTCTTGCGCTGCGGCACGCAGGGCTTTCCAGACAATCGTTTCGTCCTGGGCACCGACATGGGCGTCAAGGACATCGGCGATTGCGACGGCGCGCTCTTTACCATGGCCCAGCTCGCCATTCTTTTGGTTGGGCAGCACTTCGTCGCCATAGCAGGCGTAGAAGTTCGTAACCTGGCGTACAGGAGTCGCTTTGAAAGCACGGTCCGGATCGCGCGGATCCCACTCTACTACGCGCGCGTCACCGGCGGCGTCGCTGATAAAGAAGTGGTAATCGCGTCCTGCCATGGCGTGCATGTCGTAGGCGGAAAGCAGGTCGACAGCTTCTTGCGTGGTGGCGGCACGGTCGAGCACCAGACGGATGGCGAGCGAGGTATTGATGACGGGGCGCTGCGTGTCCTGGTCACAGGGCTTGGAATCCAGGGTGAGTACGGCAATGGACACGCTGCATTCGTTAATACCGTCGAGCTGGGCAAACGGGCCCATGAGTGCGGCGGCACGTCCCGCGACGGAGTCAAGCGGAGTGTTATCGCCCAGGTTGTTAAGGGCGGCAAACCCGATGGAGGCATAACCGCCGCGTGGGTGATTGCGCACCAGCAACGCCGAGGTGTCGTCCTTAAAGTCGTAATTGCGGCCGGTGCGCACGCGGCCTTCGGCATCTACGGCGACAAAAGCGCTGCAGGCAAACTGGGGCGCCTGGACATGTGCCGGCACACCGGGCAGCACCTGCGCCACCACGGCATCGATGTAGGCCTGGTCGTCGCGCACGCCAGCTGCGATGATGCGGTCAAGGTCGTAGTCGTAGGCGATGTCGATTGCGTACAGGTCATAGCCGTCTGCGTAGCCAGTCAAGCGTTTGAGCGACGCGGCGGACTTGATTTGCTTGCGGTAAACGATGCCAGCGGCAGCGGCAAGGCCGACGGTGACTCCCGCGACACCGCAGGCGATGGCAATGTTACGTGGCTTCATGACGGCTCCTCTCGTCCTGTTAGCGCAATTGTCGCAAAAGGAGCGCGGGCATGATGGCTCAACTTGGTGAGTGGTGCGGAATTAAGCACGGAATGAAGAGTGCGGTGCTGGCGTGGCGGGGTATGCTGGAGGGGACCATCAACCCAGCGAAAGGGGAGAGCATGACGGATCAGGAAACGCCCGAGCGCGTGCACGTGACGGCTGACGATATCGAGGCCGCCAACGACCTTATCGACTTTATCGAGGCATGCCCCAGCATGTTCCATATGGCGGCGACCATTATGGCCGAGCTCGACGAGGCGGGCTTTACCTACCTGCCCGAGAACGCGGCGTGGGATATCGAGCCGGGCGGGCGTTATTACACGCAGCGCAACACCTCGAGCGTTGTTGCCTTTAAGGTGGGCGAGGACCTGGCTGCTACGTGGGGCGAGGACGGCGTTGCCGGTGACTATCATTTTCAACTGACGGCGTCGCACAGCGATTCGCCGACGTTTAAGGTCAAGGCTGTGCCCGAGCTTGACGGTGCGGGCGAGACGCTGCGCCTGAACACCGAGGCCTACGGCGGCATGATTGACTACACCTGGTTCGATCGCCCGCTGGCGCTCGCGGGCCGCGTGCTGGTGCGCGAGGGCGACCGTATTGAGAGCCGTCTGCTTGCCACCGAGCGCGAGGTCGCTATTATCCCGAGCCTTGCCATCCACATGAACCGTGGCGTTAACGAGGGCTTTGCTCCCAACCGAGCCGTCGACCTGTGCCCGCTCATCAGCGCCGGCGAACTCAAGCAGGGTGACTTTGATGCCCTGATCGCCGAAGAGCTGGATGTTGAGCCCGAGCAAATCTTGGGTCGCGACCTGTTCCTGGTCAATCGTCAGGATGCGCGCATTTGGGGCTGGGCCGACGAGTTTATCTCGACGCCCAAGCTCGACGACCTGGCCTGCGCCTACAGCTCGCTGCAGGCATTTTTGGGTGCCGAGAACGCGCGCGACGTCTCGGTCTTCTGCTGCTTTGATAATGAGGAGGTTGGCTCCGAGACCAAGCAGGGCGCCATGTCGACCTTCTTGGCCGACGCGCTGCGCCGCATCAACGGATCGCTGGGCTTTGACGACGAGTCGTACCATCGCGCCCTTGCCGCCTCGATGCTTGTAAGCTGCGACAATGCACATGCCGTGCACCCCAACCACGCCGAGAAGTGCGATGCCCGCAATCAGGTTGTACTCAACGGCGGCATCGTTATCAAGGAAGCCGCCAACCAGCACTACTGCACCGATGCCTTTAGCCGCGCGGTGTTCCAGGCCATCTGCGATGACGCCGACGTGCCCACGCAGGCCTTCGCCAACAAGAGCGATATGGCGGGTGGCTCCACGCTCGGTAACCTGTCGAACATGCAGGCGAGCATGCACGCCGTGGACGTGGGCCTGCCGCAGCTGGCCATGCACTCAAGCTACGAGACCGGCGGCGTACGCGACGTGATGTACGCCATCCGTGCCCTCACCGCCTTCTACGAGCGAAACCTAACCATCAACGGCGCCGAAAGCGTGGAGCTCTAAAAACCTGCCAAAAAGGGACAGGTTTATTTTGCCAGGTTTTATCTGGGCAAATGCAAAGGATGAAACCGAACTAGATTGGTGATGCGTAGCCGCCGAGGTGCAATGTGCCTCGGCGGCTTTTTGTGCACGGAGCACGGCTAATACTAATTTATTGCTATACATGCTTTACGTATCTACCATAGTGTTTTATGATAATTCTGAAGTATTAAGGAGGGGTCATGACCACAACAGCCGCTCAGATCAACGTACGTCTTGATGCCGATCTTAAAAGGAGCGGCGACGCTGCTCTCTCCAGGGCCGGTATGACGCCGAGCCAAGCGGTGCGAGCGCTCTGGCAGCTTGCAGCGTCGCTGGCCGATCGCCCCGGTGCGCTCGAGGATATCCTGCTGCCCAGTCGTGCCCGGGCGGAACAGCGCGAGCGCGAAAAGGCCGCCAAACGTAAACTCGAGCTCATGGATCAGGGATCGAAGCTGTTCGCTGCCGCTTGCCGTGAGTCGGGAATCGATATGGTCAGGGCTCAGCCATCGGACGACGAAGAGCTCAAACGGAATGCATATGCGGATCGCTATGGCGAGGAGATGAGCTGGCTCTATGAGTGAGGCTCTAAAGCGCATCTTGGTTGACACCAACGTGTGGCTCGATTACTTCATTCCCTCACGACGTGGTCGTTCGGTGGCGATTGAGTTTTTACGCGATGCATGCACGGCGCAGGTGGATTTGCTGTATGCGGCGACATCGTCCAAAGACCTGTTCTATTTGATTTCAAGTGAACATAAGGCATGGTATCGGCGAGAGCATGGCTCACTATCCCAAGATGCCGCCGTGGCGGCGACATCACTTGCATGGGATTGTCTTAGCGTGCTGTCGCAACTTGCCACGCCGGTACCCTGCGACCTGAGTGACATATGGATGGCGAGCAAGCAGCGTAATCTCCATAGCGATTACGAAGACGATTTAATCATCGCGGCAGCGATGCGCTCCCAAGCAGATTTACTGGTCACCAACGATGTCAAGCTCTGTTCACACGCACCCGTCGCAGCAATGAGCGTAGAAGACGCAAAGAATTACTTAGCAACGCTCTAGCAATTTGAAGACCCCACAGGTCGAACAAAAGTCAGCGAGAGCCCACAGGTAGGGCCGCGCCAGCAAAGCGCCGCAGGTTGAACAAAAGTCAGCGAGAGCCCGTCTGGTCGAGCAAGGTGCCTTGAAAGAGGAGGGCATTGGCCTTCTGGCCATGCCCGACGATTGAAAGGCAGATTGCCGTCCAGACGGGCTCGCAGCGTCGACCGGTCCGCCGTTCGTTAGAACGGCGGAACCCTAGTGTTCGATCCAACGGCGGAGCGTCTCACCCGCTTGCAGATGACGCAAGTTCTCCGCGGCAATGTCGACCACATTGTTGAGCGTAGCCTCCAAGTGGAACCAGCCCGAGATATGCGGCGTAATGAGCATGTTAGGCGCATCCCACAGGGGGCTTGTCTCAGGCAGCGGCTCGGGGTCGGTGACGTCGACCGCGGCGCCGGCGAGATGTCCCGACTCCAGAGCGGCAACTAAATCGTCGGCAACCGCAAGATCGCCGCGGCCGCCGTTGGCAAAGAAGGCACCCGGCCTCATCGCGGCGAAGAACTCGGCGTTCGCCAGGCCGCGGGTCTCGGGCGTGCTGGGCATAAAGGATGCGACGACGTCCGCCTCGGCCAGGCGCTCAGGCAGGGCATCCATGCCGTCCATGTCCTCAAACACAATGGGGTAGACGAGCGGATGGCGCTTGATGCCGCGGACGTGCGCACCCATACTGCGGCAGAGCGTGGCAAAGTGGCCGCCGATATCGCCCGCGCCCAGCACCAGCACGTTGGCGTTATTGAGCGAGGTAACCGGGCCCAAATCCTCCCAGCGATGCTCGCGCTGCAAGTCCTGGTAGCCGGGCAGGCGCTTCATCATGGAAAGGACCATGGCAAACATGTGCTCGCTTACGGCCTGGCCGTAGGCGCCCACCGAGCAAGACAATTTGGCGTCGACCGGCACGGTGCCGGCGGCCAAGTAATCGTCATAGCCAGCGGTCTGCAATTGCAACAGCTGGAGATGTTCGCATGCCGTGAGCATGTCAGGGTCGATGTTGCCCAAGATCACGTCGGCATCGGCGACCTGCTCGCGCGTGGCGGCGTCGGAGCTCGTGTAGATAAAGTCCTCGCCCGGAGCGCTCGACTCAAGAATTGCGCGATGGCGGTCATTGACGGGCAGCAAAACCAGGATGTTCACAAGCAGTCCTCTCCGCTCGACCTGCCAAAAGGGGACAGGTTTATTTTGGCAGGTTTTATCAGGCAAAACGTTCAAATAAAAACGCCGGATGCAAGACGAGCGTGCCCGTCAGCATCCGGCGCATCCACGGCTACCAGCTCAGCAGCTCGTAGCCGTCCTCGGTCACCACGAGCTGTACCTCGCACTGGGCCGAATCGCTGCCGTCCTTGGTGCGCACGCACCAGCCGTCACCCTTGCTAATCTTGATGTCGGGCGATCCGGCATTGACCATGGGCTCGATGGTAAAGACCATGCCCGGAGCCATGATGGTGTCCACATCGGGTGCCTCGGTGGTAAAGCCCACAAACGGGTCCTCGTGGAACTCCTTACCGATGCCGTGTCCGCCGTACTCGCGCACCACGCTAAAGCCGGCGTCCTCGACCGTCTTTTGTACGGCCTCGGCCATAACGGACAGCGGCAGCCATGGCTTGACGGCTGCCAGACCCGCCTCCACGCTGGCGCGGGTGACGTCGACCAGGCGCTGGCGCTCGGCCGAGACCTCGCCGATGCAGAACATGCGGCTCGAGTCGCTAAAGTAGCCGTCTAGGATCGTGGAGCAGTCCACGTTGATGATGTCGCCCTCGTGCAGCATGTCCGTATCGCAGGGGATGCCGTGGCAGACCACGTCATTGATCGAGGTGCACACGCTCTTGGGGTAGCCCTCGTAGTTGAGGTCGGCCGGCGTGCCACCGTGCTCGACGGTGTAGTCGTAGATCATCTGGTCGATCTGGTTGGTGGTCATGCCCGCGGCGATGTGCTCGCCTACGTAGTCGAGCACGCCCACGTTGATGGCGGCGGAGCGCTTGATGCCCTCGATGTCGGCGGGCGTCTTGTAGAGCGTGCGGGGCAGGACCTCCCAGCCCTCTTCCCACAAGCGCTCGAGGCGCTCATCAAAAGCGCTATGGCATTTCTTATATTTTTTGCCGCTGCCGCACCAGCAAGTATCGTTGCGGCCGGGTACGGGTCCGTTGTCAAACATGGCTAACTTCCTTTCATTCGCAGCTAGTATAGCCCACCCACGCGTCCATAAAAGTTGCGGTGATATAGTTCCGATTTAAGCGGTTTAACAGCACAAATAGGAACTATATCACCGCAACTGATGGAGCGGGATGGCGGGTGCTAGCTGCTGCGTGGTTTTGCTAGTAGCTCACCTGGCAGGGAATGCCGAGGGCTTGGACGCGCGCGGCAATGGCGTCGAGCACCTCGGGCGCTGCTTTGGCAAGGCCGGCGACCGGTGTCTCGCGCGCCACCGTGTAGATGGTCGCCTCCTGCGGGCGAATGCGCTCGAGCGCCGCGAGCCAAGGGCCGACGTACTCCTCGCCGGTGTTGTCGATGAGCTTGCCCTGATACTCGCCGGTCAAAAAGATCGTCTGGATAATGACATGACCGTCAAAGCTTGCGAACGTCTCAATCTGGTGCTCCACATCGTAGGGGCCAACGGGCTGGTCGAGCAGCTGGATAAATGCCGGGTCGACCGTATCGAGCTTGAGGATGTTGTCGTCGACCATCATGAGCGCATCGTGTACCTGGGGACGGTCGGCGCGCGTGCCGTTGGAGAGCACGGCGATCTTGGAGTTTGGGGCAAGCTCGTCGCGCAGCGCGACGGCGCCGGCGATGGCCTGCGGAAACTCCGGTGCGGCGGTGGGCTCGCCGTTGCCGGCAAACGTGATTACATCGGGGAGCTCGCCCTCGGCTGCCATCTCGCGCAGCTTTGCCTCGAGCGCGTCGAGTACCACGGCAGCTGTGTTGTACGGCTCGTGGCAGGGGCGCTCGGCGTTGAGACCGTTCTCGCAGTAGATGCAGTCGAACGTGCAGATTTTGCCGCTGGCCGGCATCATGTTGACGCCGAGCGAGAGACCAAGGCGACGGCTACGAACGGGCCCAAAGATGGGGCTGGCATTCAAAAACGTAGACATAGGCATATGCTCCTCAAGACAATTAACCTTAAGCATAGCATCGGCTCCAACGTATGGTCCGGGCTTGTGCTTTGCAGGTTTCGTTTTTTAACTCTGCCTTCGATGCCGCGTCATGAAAGGTATCGGGTCGGGTACAGTTAATCTGTTAACAAGGCGTAAGGAAATGCGGGTCCATCCAACCGTACCGATGTACAACTGGATGGGCGTTGATGATGGGGGCACAACATGGATTTTACGGTCGAGAATGCGGGCACCACGATCTCCTGCCGCGAGTATGCCGGCCCAGATGTATCGCCTGATGCTCCCGCTTTGGTGTGCGTGCACGGTGCCTGCGTCGACGGCGTCTTTTTTGACGCCATCGCCCGCGAGCTCGCCTGTGACCATCGCGTCATTGCCTACGACCGCCGCGGTTGCGGTGAGAGTGGCGACGCTGCAGACGGACGCTACGACCTCGCCGCCCAGGCCGCCGACCTGCAGGCCGTTATCGAGCATATTGGCGCTCCGGCAAACGTGCTTGCGCACAGTGCCGGTACGTTGGTGGCCCTGGAGCTTCTCCGTGCAAACCCCGCCATAATCTCGCGTGCGATTCTGCATGAACCCGCCGTGACGGATGAGGGTGCCGGCCTGGGCGCGGCCCCGGTTTTGCTCGAGATGATCGCCGCGGGAAAGGTCTCCAGGGCATTACGGGCCTTCCTGGGCGCCATCGGCGATTCGGATCCTGAGGCCCCCAAGTTAACCGAGGCAGAAGCCAAGCACGCCCTGCGCAACGGCCGCAGTTTCATGGCGAACGAATACGGGATTACTATGACCTGCATTCCCGATTGGGATAGTGTTCGCGCGTCGAAAACGGTGGCCGCCGTGCTTTTGGGCGAGCTCTCGATTGGTACGCCCCGCGAGGCGGGAACGAGGATAGCGGCTGAGCTTTTGGACTGTCCACTCGTAATGGTTCCCGGCACGCACAATGGCCTGCGCGATCGCCCGGCAGCGGCTGCCCAGACTGTCCGTGGCATTCTGGGGCTCTAACACCCGCAATAGCCAAAACAGGCTTCACCCGCAAACGTTTCGGCTGTGTTAACAAATGTGCTCAAAACCTTACGTTTGCGGCTCCAATTGCGCCGTCTGCCAACTCATAAAAATGTAACGGCATTCACGTGCTTACCTGCATCGGCAAGGTGTTACCCTTGTGACATTTGGAACCCACCGCTACTATGCGAAGCTATCGAAAGGGCCCCATATGCTCAATAATCACGAGGCCAATCTAACCGACGAGGAGGCTGCCGTCGAGGTCGCCCGCGTCGCGAAGACCTACCCCGTGGTACGTTTGCTGTCGGCCGACCAGATTAAGAACGAGCCTAACTGCTTGCTCGCCGGCGATCGCTGCCCTTGTCTGCGTCAGTCGAGTCTTGAGGCCTTGGCAGATTCGGGTGAGGTGTCGGAGCAACTGCTCAACGATGGTGTTGAGTACCGCGCCCGCCTGCGCCCTTTAAAGGTCGAGGGTGAGCCTCACGTCTTGCTGATGGTGCGTCCGATTGATGAGCAAGAGGCCACAGAAGAGGACCTTGTCTACACCGACGTGCTGACGGGCGTGCGCAATCGCCGATATTACGAGGAAAAGCTCCGTAGCGCCCGCATGAATGCCGGCATTGCGATGATCGACCTTGATGATTTTAGGGCCTTCAACGATACGTGTGGCCGTCATGCCGGCGACCTTGCGCTCGGTGCTGTGGCGACAGCCATGCGCAGCGGAATCCGTTCGACTGACGAGCTTGTGCGCTATGGCTGCGACAAGTTTGTGGTTGTCATGCCCAATATTCCCTCCGATGACTTCGCCCGTCGCTTGCATCAGGTATCCGAAGCCGTTCATTCCACGATTATTCCGGGCCATGAGTACGTGAGCTTGACGGCATGTGTTGGTGGCGTTCGCATTCATGGCGAGACGGTCGATGAGGGCGTTGGCCGCGCTGTCCAGTTATTGAGCCGCGCTAAGGCAAAAGCCGGTACGGTCGTGACCGATGCCGATTCCATCGAGGCCTTCCAAAGCGAAAAGCCTTTGGTGCTTATTGTCGATGACTCCGAGATGAACCGAGCCATTCTCAGCGAGATGCTCAAGGACGAGTATTGCATCCTCGAGGCCGACCACGGTCGTGCGGCGCTCGACATGGTCGACCGCTATGGCGATGAGTTGTCGCTCGTGCTGCTGTATATTGTCATGCCGGGCGTAAGCGGCTTTGAGGTGCTGGCCGATCTGTCGCGCCGATCGGTTAGTGACAATCTGCCCGTCATCATGATTTCGAGCGAAGATTCCGATGATATGGTTCTGCGCGCGTACGAGCTGGGCGCCTCGGACTATATCAACCGCCCGTTTGACTCCCGTGTCGTGCGCCGCCGTGTGAGCAACACCATCCGCCTATACGCCAAGCAGCGCCGCCTGACGAACCTGCTGTCCCAGCAGTACAACGAGCGCGTCAAGAACAGTCGCATGCTCATCGACATCATGGCCGGCGTCATGGAGCTTCGTAACGGCGAGAGCGGCAGGCACGTTACGAACATCGAGAAGCTGACCGAGCTGCTGCTTGGCTGTCTGGTCCGGCGTAGCGACACGATCTCCCTCGACAATGAGGAACGCTCCACGATCGCCCTGGCTTCGGCGCTGCACGATATCGGCAAGATGTCGATTGACGATGCGATTCTCAACAAGCCCGGACGCCTTACGCCCGAGGAGTTCGAGATTATGAAGACGCATACCACGATCGGCGCCGACATGCTGCGTGAGCTGGGTAGCCATCACGCCGGCAATGCGCTTATGGAATATGCGTACCAGATCGCGCGTTGGCACCACGAGCGCTGGGACGGCAAGGGTTATCCCGATGGCCTTAAGGGCGACGAAATTCCCATTGCCGCACAGGTGGTTTCGGTGGCCGACGTGTACGATGCCCTGACGAGCGTGCGCGTGTACAAGGACGCTATCCCGCACGAGGAAGCGATCAAGATGATTCTGGACGGTAAGTGCGGTGAGTTTAACCCGCTGTTGCTCGATTGCCTGCTCGAGGTGCAAGACCGTATTGCCGAGACGTTGGCACGCCCCGCCGATGTCGTCGCGTTTCCCACGATTTAGTTTGACCAAAGGAGTTTTTAATCCATGATTTCCATGCGTGAGGCGTATGAGAAGATCGGCGCCAATTATGATGACGCGTGCGCTCGGCTGATGGGCGAGGAAATGCTTGCCCGCTTTGCCCTCAAGTTTTTGGATGACGAGAGCATGGACAAGCTGGAGGCCGCCATGGCGGCGGGAGACGCCGAAGGTGCGTTTATGGCAGCGCATACGCTCAAGGGCGTGAGCCAGAACCTGGGATTCGATAATCTGTACGAGCCGGCGGTCGTGGTGACCGAGGCGCTGCGCGGTGCCGATACCGTTGACGGCGCTCGCGAGGGAATGCATGCGTTGCAGCAACAATATGCGGCAACGATGTCGGCCCTGCGCGAGGCGGCCGAATAAGGGCTTGCGGGCCTTGGGCTGCGTGCAGGCAGCATATAGGTAAAATGGTGCCCCGTCGGACCATGTGGCCGGCGGGGCACCCTTATTTGTTGTGGGGTTCGCGAGCTAGCGCGCCTGCTTAACCTTTGCCGCTGCCTCGACAAACGACTTCCACAGGTTAAAGTCGGTCTCGAGCGTCTTCCACGTGTACTCAGGGTGCCATTGCACGCCCAGGCAGAAAGGCTGGCCTTCGACCTCGATGCACTCGGGAACGCCGTCGGTTGCCTTGGCGACCAAGCGCGTGCTTTTACCCAGACGGTCGACGCAGCAGTGATGTGCCGAGTTGGTCTGGATCAGCCTGTGCCCGCCAACCGCGCGCTCCAGCAGCGAGCCCGGCACGACCTCGACGGGGTGCACGGGATCGTTGAGCACGTGGGTATGGCGCCACTGCGTGCGGCCCTCGCGCGCGCCCAGGCTCGGCACGTCCATGCACAGGGTGCCGCCGGTGGCGACATTGAGCAGCTGCGTGCCTCGGCAGGTGGTAAAGAGCGGCTTCTTGGCGCGAAGCACCTCGTTAACCAGCTTAAACTCAAAACGGTCGCGAATCTCACAGCACAGCGTGGGGTCGTAAGGACGCTCGTCGCCCCAGCGTTTGGGGTTGACGTCCGGGCCGCCGGGAATAGCGATACCGTCAGCGATTTCCACGTAATGACGGATAACATCGACGTCTTCGGTAATAGACATCTGCAGTGGCAGGCCTGTCTCTTATACACATCTCCGAGCCCACGAGACTCGACGGCATCTCGTATGC
>UQIQ01000058.1 GCA_900541185.1 uncultured Collinsella sp. | reverse complement strand
TACGAGATGACGTCGAGTCTCGTGGGCTCGGAGATGTGTATAAGAGACAGGGGCCTTCGAGTCCTTCTTGGGCTGCTTATGAGTGATCTGCTTATAGGAGACGCCGTCAGAACTGGTGTCGTTGACCGGCAGCTCGGGCATCTCAAAGCCCACCTGCACGCCGGACTCGTTGAGGAAGCGCACGATGGCGCGCAGCTGGCTCTCGTAGCCGCTGCAACGGCAGAGGTTGCCGGCGAGCTGGCGCGAGAGCTCCTCGCGCGTGGCGACGAGGCTCGGGTCCTCCTTGGCGGCGCGGGCAAGCGCCAGCACGTTCATGATGAGGCCGGGAGCGCAAAAACCGCACTGCTCGGCGCCTTCGGCAGCCATTGCGCGGGTCAGCGCCTCAGACTCGGCCTTGAGACCCTCGAGTGTGGTGATGGTATGGCCCTCAACACGGGCGGCGGGAACCGAGCAGCTCAGCACCGGGTCGCCGTCGAGCCACACCGTGCACAGACCGCAGTTGGTGGTCTCACAGGCACAGCGTACCGACGCGCAGCCCTGCTCGCGCAGCAGCGCAAAGAGCATGGTGTCGGGGGCAATCTGAACCTTGACCTTACGGCCGTTGAGCGTAAAGGAAAGATCGATGAGTTTGGCAGCCATTAGCGCACCTCGCTAGAATCGACGCCGGGCACGCGGCGGCAGGAATACTCGTCCGTGGCGAACTTAGGGATCTGCACGGTCTCGAGCTCGCGGGAAAGCGCGGCCGAAAGCTCGATGCCGGCGGCGCGGCGCACGGCCTGCACGGCAAGCGGCGCCGAGATGCGACGGCGGTACTCGGCTGAGCCCCACAGGTTGGTGCCGTAGCTCAGCGCGCGCACGGACGCGGCAAGGGCACGCAGCTCATCCTCGGAAGGCTGCTCGGCGGTAAGGCCAGATGCCTCGCCCTGCAGCAGGGTCGCGCGCAGCGGGCGGGCGCCCACGGTGACATGCCAGCTGTTGTCCCACCAGGCAGCGGTGACGTTTAAGGAGGGGAAGTCGGTCGCGGCCTTGCGCACGGCCTCGTAGCTCGCACGGTAATCGTGCTTGACGACTACGACGTGCTCGATCACGTCGCGCACGTAGCCCATGTCCACGAACTCGGCGAGCGGCACGCGGCCGGCACCCGTCAGCTCAACATACGAATCGAGCGCCAGGAACGCAGAGAGCACGTCCGAGAAACCGAAGCGCCCGTAGATGCTGCCGCCCACCGTAGCGGTGTTGCGCAGCTGCACGCCCACGATGTCGTGGACGGCAAACTCAAAGACATTGTTGACAAGCGCGTTGAGCCCGGCATGACGCTCGAGCTGGCGCAGGGTGCACATGGCACCGATGCGAAACTCGGTCTCGGTCTCCTCGATCTGATCGAGTCCGCAGGCCGAAAGGTCAATCGCCGTCGCCACGCGACGCGAACCCAGGCGCATCCAGATGCCGCCGCCCACAATCTTGTTGTTGCGGTTCTTCTGCAAGAGCTCATAGGCTTCGGCCGCGTTTCCAACACGGACGTAGGTACCGAACTTGAGCACGTTCTCCCCCATCTCTTCACTTGTCCAGTACTTTTAAGTGTACCAAACGAGGAGCCGCACACCGTTTTAGGACAAAATCCACCCACCCATCCATAACTTGCGGTGATATACGGACTGATTAGCCGTTCTGGGACGCTAAACAGTCCGTATATCACCGCAAGTTATGAGGAGTCCTCCGGGATAGAAAAGGCTCCCAGCCGGAATGGCTGGGAGCCTTATCGCATGCTATGTCGAGCGAAGATTTAGCAGACGCCCTGGGCGAGCATAGCGTCGGCGACCTTCAGGAAGCCGGCGATGTTAGCGCCCATGACAAAGTTGCCCTCCTGGCCGTACTCCTTGGCGGTGTCGTCCACGTTGTGGAACATGCCGCGCATGAGCTGCTCGAGCTTGCCGTCGACCTCCTCGAAGGTCCAGGACAGGTGCTCAGCGTTCTGGCTCATCTCCAGGCCGGACACGAGCACGCCGCCGGCGTTGGCAGCCTTACCGGGCATAAAGGCAACGCCGTTCTCCTGGAAGTAAGTCGTGGCCTCGATGGTCGTGGGCATGTTCGCGCCCTCGCCGACCACCTTGCAGCCGTTGGCGACGAGCGCCTGGGCGTCCTCGAGCAGCAGCGTGTTCTCGCGAGCGCAGGGCAGCGCGATGTCGCAGGGCAGCTGCCAAACGCCACGGCCGTCGCCCTCGTGCCACACGGCGTTGGGCTTCTCGTCAACGTACATAGCGAGCGTAACGCCCTTGTCGTGGCCGGAGCGCTTCTTGTTGTAGACGTGCTCGAGCACGGTGTAGTCGATGCCGTCGGGATCCTCGACCCAGCCGTGAGTATCGGAGCAGGCCAGCACCTTGCCGCCGAGCTGGGAGACCTTCTGGACGGCGTAGATGGCGACGTTACCGGAGCCGTGAACGACGACGTTCTTGCCCTCGAAGGAGTCGCCGCGGCTCTTGAGGTACTCGTCCACAAAGTAGGCCAGGCCGTAGCCGGTGGCCTCGGTACGGGCAAGCGAGCCGCCAAAGGAGAGGCCCTTGCCGGTAAGGACGCCGGTCCACTCGTTGGTCAGGCGCTTGTACTGACCGAACAGGTAGGCAACCTCGCGGCCGCCAACGCCCAGGTCGCCGGCGGGAACGTCGGTGTTGGGGCCGATGTGGCGATAGAGCTCGGTCATGAAGGACTGGCAGAAGTGCATGATCTCGTTGTTGGACTTGCCCTTGGGGTCAAAGTCGGAGCCGCCCTTGCCGCCGCCCATGGGAAGGGTGGTCAGGCTGTTCTTGAGGATCTGCTCCAAACCCAGGAACTTGAGCATACCCAGGGTGACCGTCGGGTTAAAGCGCAGGCCGCCCTTGTAGGGTCCAATGGCAGAGTTGAACTCGACACGGTAACCGCGGTTGACCTGAACCTTGCCCTGGTCGTCGACCCAGGGAACACGGAACATGACGATGCGCTCGGGCTCGACGAGGCGCTCCAGCAGGGCGGCCTCCTCGTACTCGGGATGGGCGTCGAGCGCCGGCTGGATGGTACCGAGGATCTCGGTCGCGGCCTGGATGAACTCAGGCTGCTCGGGATAGCGGGCCTTGAGCTCGTCGAGAACTTTCTGCGTGTAGCTCATGCTTCCTCCAATTGATGGAAAAGAAAAGTATCGTTCGAGGCGCCCCATGCGCCGCGAGCTTTATCGAGTATGGATAATATCGCACTGTTGCAGCAAAGTTACGCATAAGCCGACGAGCAGATGTTTCGTTTTGATTACGATGCAGGTAGAGGCGTTTTTGAGCACCCAACGCGCAAATCGCGTGTTTCGAAGCTGTTTCGTCCACATGTTCCAAACCACCACATTGGGCACCTTTGTGGTGGTGTTAGTGGTTAGAGGACGAGCTGATGGTAGTCGGCGGGGGTTATGCGGCCTTCGGTGGCAGCGCGGAAGGCGGCAAGCGCATCGCCCGAGAACGGCATGGCCCAGCACAGGCCGCAACCCGCGGTAATGGAGCCGGGCAAAGGCATAATGCGCCCGGGCACGCCGGCGGCAAGGCACAGCTGCTCACATTCCATCACATCGAAGGTGCTATCGAACGAAACGATGATCTTGTGCTCGTGGTCGAGGGCATCACCGGACGGGCCTTCGCGGTGTGCCTCACGATACGCCGCGGCGGCCGCTTCCTCTTCCGCAGTATGTCCACAGCCACCGCAGCCGCAGGTACAGGGCTCGGAACCATCGCAAGTGCAAGGCTCTCCCGTGTCGGGGCAAATATCGTGAGACATGGCAACTCCAATCGTCTAGGCGAGCAACTCGGCCGCCGCAAACTCCTCGGGCGTATTGACGTTTTCGAAGCAGAGCGTCGAGCCCGCGGCCTTAACGATCTGCGGTTCATCCATATAACCAGCCTGAACGCGATTGATCAGGCAGCGAATGCGCTGACGGTCACCGGCGAGCAGCTCTTGGGCAACCGGCGCACAGGCGTCACGGCGCCAGACGGCGCAAAGCGGCTCAATCCCCCGCTCCTCGCGCGGCACGCACACGTCGAGCGCCTCGGCCTCAACACGATCGGCAAGCGCGCCGATAAGTTCCGGCGAGACAAACGGCATATCGCAGGCGACAATCGCCACGAGCGGCAATCGGGCCGCAGTCAGCGAACTCGCGATGCCGCGCATGGCACCCGCCGGTCCTTCAAGGTCCGCCACCACACGCGGCACCAGGCCGCCAAACGTGCGCTCCTCAAGATAGACAAGCTCGCTGGGACGCGAAGTCGTCACGACCAACTCGCCGGCAACTGGCGCCAGCCGGCCCAGCACGCGCTCGATGAGCGGCTCGCCGCAAAACGCCATGCGCGCCTTATCGCAGCCCATGCGCGACGACAACCCGCCCGCCTGGACGACACAAGAAAGATCGGCACGTCTTACGGTAGTCATACGACAAAACACCTCCATCGGCATGCTCGAAACCCGATGCACGAAGCCAGATACCGTCGCCGATAAAGCGGGCGGCACGGCAAACCTGTGCAAAAACAAAACAGCGCCTTTGCGGCACGCAGCAAGACCGCGAGCACAAAAGCGCTGGTAGCGTATGGCGGGAACGTATGTGAATCGAACACATCCAAGACGTTTTGCACGCCTCGCAACGGTTTTGAGGACCGCGGAGCCCACCGGAGCCCATCCGTTCCCAAGTGCGGCGGTATTTTACCAAACCGAAACGGCTCCATCCCAAAAAGACAAACAAGAAGTTGCGGTGGAATAGTTCCTGTATTTGCTGCCAAAGCCTCCAAATAGGAACTATTCCACCGCAACTGAGGGGGCGGGGCGGTATGACCGATCTAGCGCAGGGAGCGCAGGCCGCCGGCATCCTTGTCGAGCACCGTAAAGCGTACGGCATCCAGGTGCTCCAAGATGCTGATGGCACGTTTGCGCGACACGCCCAGAGCCTCACGCAGCACGCTCGTGGTGGCTGCGCCACCGGCATCGGCGATGGCGGCGGCGACGAGCTCGCGCGCATGGGCCTCGGCGGCGGCAGACAGGGCAACGTCGCGCTCAACCTTAACGATCGAGCGATTGAGCGAAAGCTCGCGCAGGGCACGCGTCATGGTGTCGCGATCGAGCTGCAGTTGCTCGCCCGCCTCGGGCAACGTCGGCGCATCGAGGCCGGCTTCGTCCAGCAAAGCAACGATACGTTCGCAGGCTTCGCGAACCACGCGTGCCGCCGCGGCGGCCGAATGCGGATCGAATACCTCGGCGCCCTCCGAGGCACACACACCACGCGAGCAGCCCTCGGCAATCAGAGCCGCGGCAACGCCATCATCAGCGGCAGGCCACGCAGCATGGGCAACGGCGCCGGGCGTAAAGCCCGTCTCCTTGGGAGACGCCGCATGCATGGCTGACAGGGTCGCCGCCAGCACGTCCATGGCGGCATCGAACACGGCAGCATTCACATACAGCCTACAGCCCGAGCCCGCAAGCTCGCGCACAGCACCTCGCGCCACCAACTCGTTCAGCGCGGCATCGGCCCCACCGGAAACAAGGTCTAGCGCCGCGGCAACGTCGGCAGCCACGACCGGCAACGTCTGCAGCGCCAACCACGCCTCAACACCAGCGACGGCATCGCCGGCCTCAAGCGCTGCAAGCAGCGTGCGCTCCCCCGTCGAAAGCTCGCGCGAGCGACGGCAGCGCGAAAGCAGCACGCGCCCGCCGCCGATAAGCATAACGGGCGAATACGACAGCACCACGGCATGGTCTCCGGCACACAGCGGCAGCGGCTCCTCCAAGCGCACCTGCACGGTACGGGTCTCGCCCACCGCCATGGGGGCCTCGCCCTCCAAAAGCATGATGCGGCCGATGACCTCGGCCGTGCCGGCCATCACATGCACACGCGCGCCCGACTCGAGCACGCGCGGCTTGGTGCCCTCGCGGCCCAGGTAGGTGAACGTTATCATAAAGCGCAACGTCTGACCAAAGCGGTCCGCCACGCCCAGCATCTCGCCACGGTCAAGCGCCGCGACACCGTCACCAACCAGGTTGAGCGCCACACGCTGACCAGGCAGCGCGCGCGGCGTATCGCCATGCACCTGGATCCCACGCACGCGACAGACCGTACGCGACGGCAAAGCCATCAACTCGTCGCCCACCGCAACCGGCGCATCGTGCAACGTTCCCGTCACGACAGTGCCGACGCCCTTGATCGTAAAGCAGCGGTCAATCGGCAGACGCGGCGCGGCATCAGTGAGCTCGGCACGGGCACGGCAGGCATCCCAGCAAGCGGCAACCTGCTCGTCGAGCACGGCGAGCAGCCTTTCGATCCCCTCGCCTGTCTTGGACGACACAGGCACGATCGGCGCGTCCGCAAACACGGTACCCGACAAAAAGTCATCGACATCGAGCTCGGCAAGCTCGGTCATCTCGGCATCGGCAAGGTCGCACATCGTCAGCGCGACCACCATATGCGTAACGCCCAGCAGCTCCAGCACGTGCACGTGCTCGCGCGTCTGCGGCATCACGCCCTCGACGGCAGAGACCACCAGCACGGCAACGTCGATGCCCGTGGCGCCCTGCACCATGGCGCGCAGGTAATGCGCGTGGCCCGGCACGTCGACCAGGCCGACGATCTTGCCACTCGGCAGCGCCAACTCGCCAAAGCCCAGCTCCACGGTCATACCGCGACGGCGCTCAACCTCCAGACGATCGGGATTCTTGCCGGTCAGTGCCTCGATCAATGCCGACTTACCATGGTCAACGTGACCCGCCGTGCCAACGATAACGGGACACTCCACCAGCGCCTGAACCTCACTCATCGAGCAATCGCCTTCTCAACGCACGCGACGAGCGTCGATGCCGCCGTCTCGATATCGCGGTCGCCCACGAGTGTACGCATGTCAAACAGGACGCGATCGTGCGAGGCGCGTGTGACGACCGGCGTGTCGAAATCTTGGACGAGCGAGCGCTTGAGTGCGTCAACGGAAAGACGCTCATCGACGAGGCGCACGGCAACGCACATGGTAGGCAGCTCGACGGTAGGCAGCGAACCGCCGCCGGGAGTCGACGACTCCTCGACGATTTCCACCTGCACGGCGCGCGGGCAACCCGCCTTATCGAGGCCCGCCACCATCAGCTCGCGCAGTTTGCGTGCGCGGCGCTCCAGATGAGCCTGCGGAAGCGTGAGCATGTTTAGCACCGGCACCTCGCGATGGGCCACATCCGCCCCATCCATGTAGATGCGCAGTGTAGCCTCGAGCGCCGCCAGTGCGAGCTTGCCCGGGCGTAGGGCACGCATAAGCGGATGCGACCCGCAGGCCTGGACCAGATCGCGACGGCCCATGATAATGCCCGCCTGTGCGGCACCGAGCAGCTTATCGCCCGAGCACGACACCAGATCGAGCCCTGCCGAAACCGAAGCCGGCGTGGTTTCTTCGCCGCCGCGCACCAAGATGTCGTCGGGCAACAGCGCGCCCGAACCCTGGTCCTCGTAGAACAGCAGACCATGCTTGTGGGCCAGGGCGGCAAGCTCCCGAGAGCCCGCTTCCTCGTGAAAGCCCTCGATGCGATAGTTGGAAGGATGGACCTTGAGGATCATCGCCGTATCGGGCGTGATGGCTTGCTCATAATCAGCCAGGTGCGTGCGGTTGGTGGCGCCGACCTCGACGAGTTTGGCGCCCGAAGCCGCCATGACATCGGGGATGCGGAAGCTGCCGCCGATCTCGACAAGCTCGCCGCGGCTGACGATGACCTCCTTGCCTGCGGCATGGGTCGCCAGCACCAGCAGCACAGCGGCGGCGTTGTTGTTAACGACCAGCGCGTCCTCGGCACCGGTAAGCGAGCGGATGAGCTGCGCGGCGTGCTCCTTGCGCGACCCGCGCGAGCAGGTGTCCACGCTGTACTCGAGCGTGCTGTAGCCACGCGCGACCTCGGCCACGGCCTTTGCCGCCGACTCCGCGAGCGGGGCGCGACCCAAGTTGGTATGGATGACCACACCCGTGGCGTTGACGGCAGGGCGCAGGCTCGGCAGTGCGGATCGATGCGCACGCCACTCGATGGCCGAGGCCAGGTCGCGCTTGGAACGCGGGGCGGCGCCGGCACGAATCGCGGCGCGCTCCTCGTCGAGCTCGGCCGTGACGGCGGCATGCACCACCGCGTCGCAGGTCTCCCCCGCCGCCTTCACAACCGGCCACTCTGCGAGCAGCTCGTTGACGGAAGGAATAGCGCGAAGGCGGGCGCGTACCTCATCGGACATGTTCTGGCTATCGCTCATGTGCGACCTTTCAAAACCAAAGGTGAATCAATCGTTCGAACGTCAAACTATCAGCCAATTCGATCGGCTGAGTCAATCAATCGCTATTATCCTCGCGTGCCGCGATCTTTTCCACGCGAACGGCGTTTTCCTGGGTGAGCGCAGCGCCCGTCAACGGGTCCCAACGCAACGGCGTATGGTCGAGCGGACCCACGCCCAAGGCTTGAGCGCCACCGGCATCGGCGCCAAACGAACGCCCGCCGGGAGCGGCCGAGGTGAAGATGCACGCCGGATGCAGATACGGCGTCGTCTCCACTCGCACGCGGTCGCGGCCCATATCGCTCACGAGTTCGACGATCTCGCCGTCGACGATGCCCATGCGCGCAGCAACATCGGCATTCATCTGCACGGCATCCAGGTCCGATCCGGCCTCGGCGGCACCTTGGGCCGCAAGCCTTCGCGAGGTATGCGACTCAAAGGGACGGTTGCCGCTAATGAGGCGAAACATCCCCGGACCGGGCTCCACCATGGGAGCGATCCAGTTGGGTACACGACCCAGACCGGCTCGTTCCCATACGTCGCTTGCCAGCGCAATTTTGCCGCCATCCAAGGGAATCGCCGGCTCGCCCGTGCGCGACGGCAACGCAACACCCGTGTCGGCCCAGCCGCGCTCCTTGAGCTCGTCCAGATCGATCCCAAAAGGCGCCACCTGGGCAGCCGCCAGATCGTCAGACGTAAACTGGAAGTACTCGCCCACGCCACACGCCTGCGCCAGACCGGCAAAAATCTCCCGACCGGGACGTGTGTCGTCATGCTGCACAGGCAGCACGGCGTTGCGGTAGAACACGCGCGAATCGTTGGCGCCCACGACCGTCCCCACGCCGCGGTCGGCCTCCAGATACGTCACGTCGGGCAGCACGAAGTCGGAAGCGCGCGCCGTCTCGGACCAGCGAATATCAATCGTCACGAGCAAGTCGAGCTGCTGCAAGATGCCCAACCAAGCCTGCGCATTGCCATAGCCCGCACCGGGGTTACTGGCATAGACGATGAGCCCACGCAAATCGCCGGCAAGAATCGACTGGCCGATGGTCGTGCACAGACCGCGCTCGGGGTCGACGAGTGGATAGCGTTCGGACCCCAACTTGGGCTCACGTGGCATCGACGGCGTCGCGAAACGCGCAGGGTCCAAATCGCCCAACGCAAGCGGTGTGGGCGGGTTGAGGGCACCGCCCGCATGTCCGATGCAGCCCAGCAGCACATCGACCAAACAGATAGCGCGCGCCGTCTGCGTACTGTTGGCATACGCGATACCGATGCCGCCATGAAAGCCCGCATCCACCACGGCGGCAGGCGCGGCGGCAGCCAGATCGCGCGCCGTGGCGACAATCTCTGCGGCCGGCACGTCGCACATCGACTCAGCCCACTCGGGCGTCCAAGCACTGGCCGCCTGCGCCAGCTCATCAAAGCCCGTGGTGTAGCGGTTCACGAACTCGTGATCGTACAGGCCCTCGGCAATCAACACGTGTGCGATACCCAGCAGCAACGCCAGATCGCATCCGGGACGCACGCGGAGCCAGCGATCGGCAATAGCAGCCGAACCGCTGCGCCGAGGGTCAACCACGATGATTTTCGCCCCACGCCGGCGCGCATCGTTGAGCGCATCGACCGACCCCATCGACGACGAATCCACCAAGGAACGCCCCAAATACATGATGCAATCGGTATGCGCCAGGTCGGAGGCGGGGCTGTAGCCCAGGCTGTGCTCCCAACCGGTAAGTCGGCTTACCTCGCAGGCGCCGTCGGCACCGTATACATTGGGCGAACCCAGCGCATGCATAAAACGGTAGGCCCAGTAGCGGTCGAACGAGGGAACGCCGAGCGTCATACCCAGTGCACGAGGCCCGCACTCGTCAACAATCCCCAAAAGACGCTCGGCAATCTGAGCAAACGCCTCGTCCCAGGTAATCGCATCAAACCCCGAGCCATCAGCTCGTCGGCGCATGGGATGCAAAATCCGGTCGCGCTCGTCAAACGGCATTGCCAGGCGATGCCGTCCGCGGGCGCATAGGGCACGCGCCGCGCACGGATACCCCACAACCGGTAACTCGGCAACCACGCGACCGTCCTCAACGCGTGCCGCAAAGGCGCAATCGGCATAGCATCCCCCGCATGTGGTCACCACGGCGCGACCGTCACGCTTCACAGCAGATGCCATCTCGATTACCCCTTTCATCAGCCAAACACAACAGGCCAACAGCCCGGCAACGAGCCCCAGACCCAAAAAGCCTCCCGCACGGCAACGCCCCGCGGGAGGCCCAACGTCAAACAGACGGTACCTTACGCCTCGGACTTCTTGGCGTAGACAAACCAGTAGCCGAGTGCGATCAGAACCGCACCGCCCACGATGTTGCCCAGCGTGGCGGCGGATAGGTTAAACGCAATACCCGCGACGTTGAGCGCATCGGCCCCGGCAACCTTGGCACCATAGCCGCACGCGTGCATCACGGCACCCATGGGCAAAAAGTACATGTTGGCAACGCAGTGCTCAAAACCGCAGGCCACAAAGGCGGAGATGGGCAGCAAAATGCCCACAACCTTATCGACTACGGTCTTGCCCGCAGTACCAATCCACACGGCCAGGCACACAAAGATATTGCACAGGATGCCACGGAAGAAGATCGTCACCCAGTCGATCGTCACCTTGCCGGCGGCGACGCTCACCATGGAGTTGGCGACCGCCTCGCCGTTGAGTTTATAGATGCCGGCCATGTACACCAAAAAGACGATGAACAGAGCACCGACAAAATTGCCGACCCACACGACGACCCAGGCCTTAAGCATCTGGACAAGGGTGATCTTTTTGCTCTTGAGTGCGCAGACCATAAGCGAATTGCCGGTAAACAGCTCGGCGCCGCACACCAGTACGAGCACCAGGCCCAGGCAAAAGCACAGACCGCCCACGACGCGCTGAGCGCCCCAGCCCAGCGTGCTGTCGCTCAAGAACACGGTAAAGAACAGGCCGCCGAAGGCGATAAACGCGCCGGCGAACATTGCCAACAGAAAGGCCTTAGCGACCGGCAGGTTAGCCTTGGTCACGCCGGCGGCCTCGGTCTTGGCCTCGATCGCGGCGGGCGCCAGGCAATCGGGAGAGGGGTACTCCACCTTGGAATCTGCCATGTCAATCACTTCTTTCCTAATCAGCAGGAACAAGCGCTCCTATTGCTCTTGCCCCAAGCGGACAAAGTGGGAAAAGTCGTTGGCGGCCACGGCGTCGTACACGGCGTCGACGGCCTCAAAGACTTCCGGGGACATGGGGTTGTAGAACTCCGTGTCGCCCGGCTGAATCCCGACGAAGACGATATCATCACACGATTGCTCAATCTCTTCGATCAGAATCGACAAGGGAAGCGAATGCGTGGTGAACATCGATTTGCGCGCGACGTCGGTCTTATCGAGCAAGCGGATGGCGCCGACGGGCAGCGCCATGTCGGCGGCATCGACCAAAACCAAACGCGGCGGACGCTCGCGCTTGACCTCGATGATGTCATCCTCGGGCGTCTGACCGCCGTCGATGGTGTACCAACCGGCGATAGGCGTGTCCTCCATCTTTTTGGAGAGCACGGGGCCGGCGGCATCGTCGGCGCGCAGCACGCTTCCCGCCGTGAGCACGATACCCGCAAATGGGGCGCCGTTCACACGACCATCCACAACGCGACCCATTACTGCAACCTTCCCGTCAGATACACGCCCGACACATCGCGCACGCGCTCAACCAGATCGCGGAACTTCATCAGAAACGCGACCTGCTGGGCATGCAGGCCAAAGTCGTCGTCGAACACCGAGATGCCGGCCTTGGCCGAGCCGCGAAAACCGCGCTCGTCGAGCAGCGTGTCGCAGGCCTCGAGCAGCGACGGCACCGCCGCCTTGTCAAGCTGGCACTCGCCAAAGGAGCGGATGGCCTCGAACTTGGTCTTGGCCTCCCCCTCCGGCAGCGCGTCGACGAGCGAATAGAAGACATCCACCGGCACCGACAGGCGCGGCTCAAAGCAATCGAGCACGCCGGTGTGGTGGCCCACGGCGAGCGTGTAGTACAGCACGTCGCAGGCCTCCTGGGGAACGTCTTCCTCGGTCTCCACAAACTTACGCGTGAGCTCATAGAAGACCACCTGGTCGGGCGCATGGCCCAGGCAGGGG
>UQIQ01000057.1 GCA_900541185.1 uncultured Collinsella sp. | reverse complement strand
ACCTATTAAGTCGTCGGCAGCGTCAGATGTGTATAAGAGACAGGCGTTTCTTGTCCACATAGCCGATCTCCATGGTGCTTGCACGCACGATTGCATAGCTCGGCACCTTTTGCGAAGGGTTCGGCAGAATGGCGTAGTGGCGCGCAATGTCGTTGCGCACCTCGCCCTCTTCGCGACCTACCTCGTGCATAAAAGCCTGCTTGGAGCCCAGCAGCATCACGGCAAACCAGCGGGCATCCTCATCGTCATCAAAGTCCGCCACAAGCACGTCAGTGGACTCGGCTTTCTCGGCCTTGGTAAGTTCGGAAGAGATGAACTCCGCAATCTGCTGAGACAGGTCCACGAACTCACGCTCACCAAAGAAATAGCCCTTGAGCTCGCCGCCGAATGCGGAGTTCTCGGCAAACGTGGCGCGTTTATTGTCGGCCGAGGTGCGTGCGCGGCGCAGATGCGTGGTCACGAAGTTGCGCACGGTACGGCTCTCGATATCGAGCTCTCGCTGGCTCATGACGTTGACGGCAGAGTCAAAGTCCAGGATATGCAGAATCGCGTGATTGATTTTCATATACGGCATTCCGTTCTAGATCGATTTCGGCACGAATCAGTATAGCGGTCGAGCCCGCCCCAGGCGCTTCGAAGATTGGTGCATCGGGGACAGGTTGCTTGCACCAATGGTTAGCGCAGGAGCTCGGACTGCCAAGCCTCGAGCTGTTCTGCCAAACTCTTGCCGGCAGCGGGCACGTCGATCTGGGGTCGTTTGGGCAGCAGCGCACACTTAAGAATCGCAACGATGGTCTGCGAGACAAAGCGTCGTGTATCCTCGTCAAAGCCTTGCGCAGCCTGGAGCATCACGGGCAGGCTCTCGCGCAGATTCCCAGCGATATCCGCAAACCGCTCAGCACCCGTAGCCTCAAACACGGAGAACAACGCATCTACAAAACGCTCGCGTTCGCTAGGCGACACTGCAAGCAGCATCTCACGAATGGAACCATCAACGTATCGAGCACCGGCAGACAGGCGCTCACAGTACACGAAGTCGTGACCATCAACCACCCAGCTAAAGGGATTGTGCTGCAGCAGGCTGAACTCGGTGCTCTCAACGATGGCATAGTCCTCCTGTGTCTCGAACATCATGCCAAAGATCGACGACCGAGGTAGCGTCTTGTCGATTCGACCGGAAAGATCGGCAAAGGCGTTGCCGTTCAGAAACTCCTCGACGAAGCCCGGGCCATCATGGGAATACGCCCGTTCGATTCGTTCACGGGCAACATCGGAGCACATCGCTGCACCGTACACCGCAAGGTTTCCACCCTTGGAATGACCCCCGCACAAAAGCGGCCCGCCAATCGCATCCGCCGCCTCGTCCACATAACGTGCCGCGGATTCCTGGGCCGGCACAGGACACCGGAACGCCATGTTAAAGTCTTCTTTCCAGCCCACAATCGTACTATCGGTCCCCCGGAAGGAAAGATAACTAAACCCCGCCGGAAACCGGAACGCCATGGCTGCAAACTGCTCCGTCGCCACCATATCGCTCACAGCACGATAGCCGCAAACGTGCACGCCACGGTAGCGAGGACTTGCTGCCACGGCCTCCAACAAGGCCCTGCTCCCCTCTGGATCCCACAAGTCGTCAATCATGTCCCGATAGCACTCGGCACGCAGCAGCTCGCGTACGTCTAGGCCCTGCCAGTTCGTCAGCTCCGCCATATCACCCGGCAAACGCAAATAGGACAACCACGCAAAGACCAGGCTGTCCACCGCGCAGAACGGCCGCTCCTCAAACGGATCAAACGCCGTCTGAGCATAGGTCAAAAAATTAGGCGAATCCGACATGGCCCTCCCATCAACTATGGTGTATTGGGATGGTGCATTGGGGTCAGGTTACTTTGCACCAAAAGGCGCCCGGGCCGTGTGGACCCGGACGCCTTCATTGTAGCTTTTCGCTCTAGCGAGCTTGATTTAGCAGGAGAAATCGACGCTGTCGATGATGTCCTTGAGGGCCTTGGCGGAGACGGTGAGCTCATGCTGCTCGTCATCGTTCAGCGGCACGGGGACGCGGCAGACAACGCCGTCGCGGCCAACGACGGTCGGCATGGAGATGGCAAGATCGGACAGGCCATACTCGCCCACCATGAGCGAGGAGACAGGCAGAACGGTCTGCTCATCGCGCATAACGGCGGTGCAGATGCGCTTGACGGCCATGGCGACGCCATAGTAGGTGGCGTGCTTCTTCTCGATGATGGTGTAGGCGGAGTTCTTGACGTCCTCGGCGATGCGCTTCTCGGCAGCCTCATGCTCCAGGTGGCCGTGAAGCTCACAGAAGGTGTTCAGCGGAACGCCGGCAACCTGAGCGCTGGACCAAGCGACAAACTCGGAGTCACCGTGCTCGCCCATGACATAGGCCTGGACATCGCGCGGGTCAACCTCGACGTGGGCACCAAGCATCTGCTGCAGGCGGCCGGTGTCGAGCACGGTGCCGGAACCGATGACGTGGCCCTCGGGCAGGCCGGACATCTTGATGGCGGCGTAGGTCAGAACATCGACCGGGTTGGAGACGATTAGCAGAATGCCGTCGAAGCCGGACTTCTTAATCTCGGGAATAATGGACTTGAAGATGCTGACGTTCTTGTTGACCAGGTCCAGGCGGGTCTCACCGGGCTTCTGGGCAGCGCCAGCAGTGACGACGATCATGGCGGCGTCGGCGACATCGGAATAATCGCCGGCGTAGATCTTCATCGGCTCGGCAAACGTCATGCCGTGCGCGATATCCAGGGCCTCACCCTCGGCACGGTTCTTGTCCACGTCGATGAGGACCATCTCGGAGAACAGACCACTCTGCATCAGTGCGAACGCCGAAGACGAACCGACGAAACCGCAGCCGACAATAGCGACCTTCTTCTCGTTAACCATTAGAAACTCCCATCTCTCTCCACAAACAAGCCGCCCGGGAACGACCCGAGCGGCTTGTCGTAATCCCAATACATCCAATCGGGACTTTGATTATGCCCCTATTCGCAGCCAAAAATCGACCGTTTACCGAAATTGTTTGCAGTATTCGTAAAATAACTGCGCGAAATCGGTTTCGAGCTATTGACGAGTCGAAATAGGTTTCTAATACAGGCCCGCCTCGCGAATGGCCTCGACAGCCAAAGCGATCTGATCGGGCGGTAGGACCAGCGCCATGCGCACGTGTCCCTCGCCCGAAGGACCAAAACTCGCGCCCGGCGTCACCACAACGCCGGCCTTCTCCATGAGCTCCTCGCAAAACGCCATGGAATCGGTGCGGCCACCGGGAAGCTTGGCCCACACAAACATAGAGCCATGCGCGTTGGGACGCCCCCAGCCCAGGCCCTCAAGACCGTCGCACAGGGCATCGCGGCGCTCCTGGTACTTCAGACGCTGCGCCTCGACCTCATCGCGCGGACCGTTCAGACAGGCGATGGCGGCCTTCTGGATCGGGAAGAACATGCCGAAGTCGATCTGGCCGCGCAGCTTGGCAAAGGCCGAGACCACATCCTCGCGACCGACCAAAAAGCCGATGCGCGCGCCGGTGACGTTAAACGACTTGGAGAGCGAGAAGAACTCCACGCCCACCTCGAGCGCACCGGGGTACTGCAGGAAGCTGCCACCCGGCTCACCGTCAAACACGATGTCGGAGTACGCGTTGTCATGAACGATCAACAGATCATGCTCGCGGGCAAAGGCGATAATCTCCTCGTAGACCTCGGGCGTGCCCACCGAGCCGACCGGGTTCGCGGGCAGCGACACGATCATATACTTGGCACGATCGGCCACCTCGGGATCGATACCCGCCACATAGGGCAGGTAATTATGCTCGGCAACCAGCGGATAGTATTCGAGCTTGGCATCGGCGATCTTGGCACCCGCCTCAAAGACCGGGTAGCACGGATCGGGAACCAGAATGGTGTCACCCGGATCGAGCAGGGCCAGGCCCAAATGGCCCACGCCCTCCTGCGTGCCGTTGCACGACTGCACCATAGACGGCGTAATGCCCGAAACGCCAAAGCGACGCTCATAGTAATCGCACACGGCTTGCTTGAGTTCGGGCAGGTCGCGCAGGGCATACTTCCACATCTCGGGATCTTGGGCTGCCTGCGTGAGCGCCTCGACCACGTGGTCGTACGGCTTAAAGTCGGGCGTGCCCACGCTCATGTTGTAAATGGTCTTGCCCTGAGCCTTCAGCGCGAGAAGCTTGTTGTTGAGCGAGGCGAAGACCTCCGCGCCAAAGCGGTCGAGACGCTGCGATGCCTGCATGGTGCCACCTTTCGATATAAAAAACGCGGCGCTCCGACAAGAGCGCCGCGCGATACGGGCCATCAGATTGCAAAAGTGTAACGCTTGCAACCCCCGTATTGGTTCAATTTAGCCAACCTTAGTCAACTGGATTGAGCGCGTCGATCTGCGCAAGCCACAGACGCGAGCTGGCGTCACTCGGCATGCGCCAATCGCCGCGCGGGCTGAGCGTCACCGAGCCCACCTTGGGACCATCGGGCAGGCAGCTGCGCTTAAACTGCTGGGCAAAGAAGCGACGGTAGAACGTACGTAGCCACGTGTGGACGGTCTTGGCGTCGTAGACGCCCTCGAAGCTCTTGAGCGCCATGCGGTAGATCTTGCCCGGCTCAAAGCCAAAACGCAGCAGGTAGTAGAGGAAGTAGTCGTGCAGCTCGTACGGGCCCACCAAATCCTCGGTCTTCTGCGCAATCTCGCCGTCGCCCGTGGGCGGCAGAAGCTCGGGGGACACCGGCGTATCGAGGATATCGAGCAAGACCTCGGCAATGCGCCCGCCAAAGACATCGGCGGCATAGCGCACCAGATGGCGCACAAGCGTCTTGGGCACGCTCGCGTTGACGGCGTACATGCTCATGTGGTCGCCGTTATAGGTAGCCCAGCCGAGCGCCAGCTCCGACAGGTCGCCCGTGCCGATGACAAAACCGCCAGCCTGGTTGGCCAGATCCATCAGAATCTGCGTACGCTCGCGGGCCTGGCTGTTCTCGTAGGTCACGTCCTGCACGGCCGGATCGTGCTCAATGTCCTTGAAGTGCTGCTCCACGGCCGCGTGAATCGAAACCTCGCGGAAGCTCACGCCCAGGTCGCGGGCAAGCGACTCGGCATTCGACTTGGTACGATGCGTCGTGCCAAAGCCGGGCATGGAAACCGCCGTGATACCCGTGCGCGGCAGCCCCAGCGCATCGAAGGCACGCACGGTCACAAGCAGTGCCAGCGTGGAGTCCAGGCCGCCCGAAAGGCCGATGACCGCAGCCTTGGTGCCCGTGTGGGCAAGGCGGGTCTTGAGGCCAGCAGTCTGCAGGTCGAGGATGGTCTCGCAGCGCTCGGCCAGGTCGCCGTGGTCGGCCGGCACAAAAGGCGCGCGAGGGAAAACGCGGTCGATATCGCAGGCATCGCGCAGGACAGGCTCGTCTGCCAGCACGCCCTCAAACGAAAATTCAACGGTTGTGGCCTCCGGCGCATCGTCCGCGCGCGTCCACGTCGTCGAGCGGCGGCGCTCGGCAACCAGACGGTCGAGGTCAACATTGGCGACGGTCATATCGCAGGAAAGCAGTTTGGTGGCGGCGAGCTTAGAGCCGTTTTCGTAGACGAGGTTCTCGCCCGCAAAGACCATGTCGGTCGTGGACTCGCCCTCGCTCGCGTCTGCATAGGCATAGGCACAGTACAGGCGTGCGCTCTGATTGGAGATAAGGCTGCGGCGATAGTCTGCCTTACCGATGATTTCGTCCGAAGCCGACGGGTTGAGAATCACGGTCGCACCGGCAAGCGCCATCTCGGTCGAAGGCGGCGCCGGCACCCACAGGTCCTCGCAGACCTCAACGCCCAGCACCATATCCTCGGCACCCTCATCACAGCAACGGTAGATAAGCCCCGAACCCAGCGGAACCGGACCCTGACCGGCAAATTCAACCCACACGGGATCCGCAGGCGCCGGAGCAAACCAGCGGCGCTCGTAGAACTCGCCATAGTTGGGCAGATACTTCTTGGCCGTGAGGCCCAAAAGCTCGCCCGCGCAGCACACGGCGGCGCAGTTGTAGATATTCTCGGCAACTGCAACGGGAAGACCGATGGTAAAGACAATCGGCAGCTCACGAGTCTCATCGAGGATATGCACCAAAGCAGCCTCGCAGGCATGCAGTAATGTGCGGTTATGGAACAGATCGGCCGCGGTATAGCCGCACAAGTTGAGCTCGGGCAGCACCAGCGCGCGAACGCCGCGCTCGGCAGCCTCGCGAACAGCCGCCAGTGCAACCTCGGCATTGCCCTCGACATCGGCCACGCGAATCCGCGGCGAAGCCGCCGCCACACGCAAAAAGCCATCGTTCTTATTAGCCGAAACGCAGCATTGCCTTGTTGATCTGGACACTGGAGGCCCCTTCTACCCTGAGATTCAGTCTAACGGACGTTCACATATCTCTAACTAGCCAAAGCAACCTCCCAGTTTACTGAGAGGCCAACCTGTGCTAAGAGCATGTATTTCAAAAATATCTTTAATTAAAAAAGGAGAAATCGATAATCGACTTCTCCTTTAAGCGAGGCGAGTAAATTCCGAAACTAATGGCAGAATTTATCCATGTAGTCCTCAAAGTCGAACACTTCTACCACGACGCCCTCTTCCTGAAACTCTTTCAGTTGCTCCAAGAGATCTTTGTTAATAACGTCCATGCAGAAACCTCCTCTATCTAATCAATTGTAGTATATCTGCTTTCATGCAATTATCAACCAACTTGTTTAATTGCTCCTCGCTTGCCGATAGTCCCTCTTTTTTCAAAATGTCGCGCACCTCGTTCTTAGTAATCGGCTTTTCAAACAACGAAAGCAAAGCGAACGAAAAATCATTAACCGCACACATTCTATGGGTGGCACAACTCAGCAGTACTCTTAACCCCTCTTTTGAGCGTCCGACTTCTTTCACAAACGAACTTTTAACCAATTGAAAACCATTATCGTGCATTACATAATCGGCATCGATATTTGTATTCAGCAATCCATAATGCAACAGTTCTTCTATCGCCCTTGTCAGCTCGAGATCGCCCTGATCAAGGATAAGAGAAATGCTACAATCGGCCTCCAATAAACGGGCCAACTTAAGGTATACCAACTGGGAAACAGCATAGACATGATGGTATTCAGAATTATAGAAGTAGGCAAATGGCTCAACGAGCACGACAGAGGTCTTGGAATCCAGCCAGATTCGATCAGCTGGATTTAGACTAGTCAGCCGTCGCTTTACTTTGGTCAAATGTCCCTTATACCTGACAGCGTGAATAGAATCTAGGATCCAGGTCACCTCTGAAATATGAAGCCGCTGGGGCAAGTCAATTGTGTCGCTACCGTTTATGACTTCTTGCATATAAAAATCAATATGATGCTCATCAGATAAGGATTTTGCTTCATTTAAAGTTAAACCAGTGCCTGAAACATAATCCACTTCGAGGCGCAAATCCTCATATTGGGACTTCGGCATTACAGAGACACCATACTTATCGGGATGATTCCAAACATCCGACCCCATAACGAGACCAAAATTCGTAAATCCTCTCGTGGAATATGGAACACCACATACCTGTTTTGAATAATTCAAAACATTCTCTGTATAAGCTAAGGTGTTCAGAGCCTCTTCTTTAGTTTCGGTCGGAAAGCCAATCATAAAGAATAGATGAACAGGAATACCCGCATTGAGACAATCATGGATATTGCGATCAATCCAATCAACTCTCGTGTTCTTCTTCATTAGATCAAGAACTCTTTGGTTGTATGACTCGAGGCCAAACTGAATCTGCCTACATCCACTTTGGTATATCTTGTTGAAAACGTCTGTACTTAGGGTTGGAGAGAACCTCGTTTCTCCATGCCAGAAAAACGTTTTTCCCGATGCGTTTATTTCATCCGCGAGTTGCTCCATTCTTTTGCCTTCGAATGTTTCATCCACAAAAGAGAAAACTCTCGTGCCGTATTTTTCATTTAACCGACACATTATTTCAAATACTCTCGATATAGGCATCTTTCGGTAACAACCACCGGTAGCACCGGGAATGGTGCAGAAGGCGCAATGATTAAAACACTGCCTAGAAGAATAAACCGGCAATATTAACTCGGGCATGAAGTATTTAGAAAGGGCGAAGCCATCGAAATCGGGAACTGTATCGTTGATAAATGTTTGCTCAATCCGATGGTTTTTATATATCTTTCCACCTTTAGCATGGCAAAGGTTTGGAACACAGTCGAGATTGTCATCACCAGAGTCAAGAGCCTCAAGAAGACGTGCAAGCGGCTCTTCGCCGTCATACATCATTATCGAATCAATGTATTCAAAAAAGGGATGCCATTCTTTCATGCAGTCATCTGCTAAACGAGTAATGTAATTGCCGCCCAATGAGACGTGTTTAACAGATGGACATTCTTCTTTAATCAGTTTCGCTAACGTAACTGCAGAAATCAATTAGAAACAGCCGCTCACCGAAATCCCAATAAACTCGATTTTTTCCCTCTGAATACGCTTAAGAAAGGCAGTTTCATAGAAGGAAATAAACGGATTATGCAAGGTATCCGCAAGCGATTTCATTATTTCTGGTGTCGAATAATAATCATAGGGCAGATCTATGGAGTTGAACGTGTATTTAACTCCATATGAGACGTGATTTATGATATAGAGTGCATTTCTAAAAATGTTTTCAGCATATTGTCTTTCTTTTAGATTAAAGTATCTCTTCGATCTGAAAATATCTTTTGCCTCGTCAACATTAAGTGCTGACTTTTGTATCAACTCGATTGTTAATTGAACATTCGAACTAAACGAATCCTTTGATTCCCGATACCTTTTACAGCACTCTTCGACATGTCTAAAAGATAGGAGGTCATCGTAAAATTCCACGTTTAAGTCAACGATGTCAACTTTATATTGTTCAACCTCTTGAAGATATGACTTCAAAACAGGCAAGGCAAGATACGGCCCCACTGGACTCCATCCTGGGGGAAATACTAAAAGCGTTTTAGGCATATCAACGTCACATCTTTCGCAAATAATTCAATTGAAACACAACTACCATCATAATTGAAAATACACCAAGTCCTGTAACGAGAATTGAGAACATCGCGATGCTCGTGAACAGCGAAACAAGGAGTGTTGAAATAACAACAGCAACCGATTGCAAAGACTCCCTAATTGAAAACAGGCTTATCGATTCAGATTCGTCTCTCGCCAAATCCTGCAGCGATGTTATGAGAAGCACATCTTGAATGGCGTTTCCGGCACCGACGATAAAAAGGAAAATAAACGATATCCCAGACGCATAGCGATAGCCAAACGCCAGATACGCACCGAGCGCAAGATACGTCACAAAACAATATGATTTAACGCAATCGGAACCACTAATTAAACGACCATATATTGTATTTCCGAACAACAGTCCGATTGTAAGACTACTCTGAAGGAATCCGTATTGTATCGATGACGAGTCAAATTGCAATTGCGCAATAGCTGGCAAAAGAGAATTCAGAGAGCCGAATGCCACGCCACTAGAAATATCGATTAATAGGAAACCAATTGCCAAGTGCTTCGCGCTAAGATCACTAAATGCAGTCCTGTTTTTTTCATTTTTGCTTATCCCCTCTTTATCATTAACCTCGATAACCGACGGAACATCTCGCAGCAACCAGAACGACGCGGCAAAAGAAAGCGCGTCTAATGCAAGAACAGCCTCCGCCCCAAATTGAGCGACAACAAAACCGCCGGCAACTGGCCCCAGAACCATCATCAAATTCTGCAGAAACCCAAACGAATTATTAATTACGTCGCGATTGATACTATTCGTATTGGCTCTTAACAACGAGTAAAAGCAGGGCATTTCAACCGTTCGGCAAAGCGATACCGCGCACGTAATAGCAAACATACTCCATTTACTATCAACAAAAATATAGCAAACGAATAATCCCGCGCGAATTAAGTCTGCCAATCTCATGGCCTGCAGTGTCCCGATACCCATCTTCTGAGGCAGCTGCGCGAGCGCAACTGAAAACAGAGAGGGGGCAAATCTGCAGCAGACCATCAAAGCAGTTGCAGAAACATCGTGAGTTACCTCGTAAATCAGCATTGGCAAAGCAATATTCGCACACCAATTGCCTATTTCGCTTATCCCTCTAGCAATATATAGGACCCGAACCGGACGGCTAGCTCTCAATACCGTGAACATCACGATTAACCTCGTATTTCAGGCCTCGCTCATCCCTTAATAGGAATCCATAATCAACCAAGTACCGCCTCAACACGGCATAATCAGGATAGAGCTGTGACAGCACACGATTAACCTGAAGCTCCGTATAACTTGTATTTAATTCAAAGAAAGAGACGGTCCATAGCAGCATGATTCTTTTATAGCTTTCCTTTTTTGGAATTGAAACCAGCTCGCCATTCTTGAGAAATCGTTTTTTAAAGTCTATTAGCTCATCCATTCACATCCTCCATTTCATACGCATCTAATACTAAAAATGCATACGCTTTAGGTCATCGCATTCGACTTCTATATTCGAACTAAACTCGAACTAATCTAAATGATTTGCTCAAACACTCTTCGAAAGCTCGTTTTTCACTCTGAGTAAAATGCCCTTCCCAGTCAGTCCACGAACAGGAAGGCAACTCACAACGAGCGGAGTCGAAGCCCTCTGCCGTCGGTCGTTCAAAATGCGCGATAACCTTTTCGATATCCCCATCTGTTATCAGGTCAGAATGAACGACCTCGGTACCGTCTTCGAATGTCATATACGGGTACATCACGTAAACCACCTCACAATCGTAAATCCAGTTTAGCATCAAGCTATTGCACCAAAGACAGCAAGCCCCCCCTTGATGAGTTGATGGTATCTGTTAAATGTCACGTACGATTCACATCTGGTGGGTACCCTGATGGCTACATGAAACGAAGCAGATTTACACCGGGAGGACCCCGTATGACAACCAAGTACACCGACGCGCCGCGCACGCGCGTCATGACGCCGGCATCGCTCAACAACGGCGTGCACGAGAACCATTCCATCGGACAGACCATGGCCATCGCGCCCAAAAAGGGCCTGTTCGACGACATTTCCATTCCCCAGATCATCGCCGGCGCCGCAGCTGCCGCCACGAGCGTTGCGCTTGCCTCCAAGATCGGTATCGCTGGTTCAGTAATTGGTGCCGCTGTGAGCTCGGTCATCACCGTTGTGTCCTCGCAGGTCTACCGCCACTTTATCTCTGCCAGCGCCGAAGCCCTCAAGGGCACGCACGCCGACGTCGACTACCCCGCCGGCGCCTACGAGCCCGTTGAGTTTAATGCCGAGGAGCACCTGGGCGGCGCCGCGACTACGCAGGAGATGCGCCAGATTGCGGGGCGCACGACCACGGCGCGCGTCGCTCCCGACAGTCTGCGCGCCAAGGCGGCGGCGGAGCGCAGCCAGACGCAAAAGAAGGTTATCGTCTTCTCGATCGCCATCGCCATCGTCGCGGTCATCGCCTGCGCCGGCGCCATCCTTATCACCACCGCCGGTGAGGGTCTGGGCGAGCGCCCCGAGCCAATCCTTTCGTCGCGCACGACGGAGAGTGATGCAAATGGCAACACCCAGTCGCAAGACCAGCAGGCACAGACGGACGGCACGCAAGACAGTTCCACCTCTGCCGATTCGTCCTCGAACACCCAAAACCAATCGCAGGGCACCGATTCCTCTACGTCCAACAGTGGCACGCCGTCCGGCACGACCGACTCAAGCCAAACGACTGACGGTTCGCAGCCGAACACGGGCGGCCAGACGAGCGACACCACGTCGGGAACGGGCACAGCAGACAGCAACAACAGCAATTCGAGTGGCACCACATCGGGCACGACATCTGACAGTTCAAGCCAAGGCACGACATCGGGCAACTAGGCGCTGCATCCCCAGATAGGCAACCTGTACAACGGGCGCGAATCGATAGCGGTTCGCGCCCGTTTGCCTTGGGTGCCGCCATGGCGAACGCTATGCGATGGTAAGATGCTTTACGTGTGTAAAGAGGAGATTTGCCATGAGCAAGACAATAGTTACGCCCGCACTATCGCTGGGCAACCACATCTATCTGTATCGCCTGCTGCGCGACGCGATTGGGTGCGGTAAGCAAACGTTTATGACGCAGGTCGAGGAGGCACTCGCCGCTGGTGACATGGCCGCTTATGACCTGGGCTTCGAGTCCACGCGCGAGCTGCTCGAGGAGCTCGACGACTGCATTAAGCTGACCGTCTTTAAGGGCGGTCGCCTGTATGCCACCGTCATCGCCAACGAGGCCTGGGATGCCGCCCTTGCCAAGGGCGAGGACAAGCCCAAGGCAGCCAAGGGAGCCAAGCAGTCCTACAAAAAGAAAAAACGCGGCGAGAAGGACCTCAAGGCCGTGCGCCCCAAGCACGTTAAGCGTCCCGAGCCCGAAGCCATGGTTGAAGCCGCGCCGGAACCCGAGCCCGAGACAGAGATCGAAGTCGCTATTGAGGTAACGGCAGAAGCCGAAACCGAAATCGCCGCCACGACCGATCCCAAAGTCATATCCGAGCAGGAAGCCACTGTGGAGCTCAACGAAGCGCCCAAGTCGACAACCGAAGAAGCCGCTGACCAACCCGAGCCGCCTGCGTTCCAAAACAGCGATGTCTTTGGCGACGAGGCCGAGGACGATCAGTCCGACGAGCCCACAGATCAAGACGCTACCGAGTCGGCGCCGGAACCCGAGACGCCGCAGCCCGCCATCTCGCTCACGGTCGTCTATGACCCCGAGAATGCCAATGCCGGCATCACCACCATGGCATCCACGCCCATCGAGGCAAAGTCGAGCGTCGAGAATGAGAGCGCGACGCAGGTTGAGGTTGAAACTGAAGCTGCAGACGCGCCCGTCACCGTGAAGCCCGCAGATTCCACAATCAAGCCGAAGACGACGCTGGAGTTCGCACCCGTCATCGAATCCGTGCCCGCCTCTGCTTGCGACCGAATTCCCGCACCGGCACCGGCTTCGGTACTCGCAGAGGCCCCAACCCTGTCTCTTATACACATCTGACGCTGCCGACGACTTAA
>UQIQ01000056.1 GCA_900541185.1 uncultured Collinsella sp. | reverse complement strand
GAGATGACGTCGAGTCTCGTGGGCTCGGAGATGTGTATAAGAGACAGATATCATTCCATGCTCAAACATTCTCGCTTCGCAGGGGCGCACGGATCCCGCTTTCGCCTGAGCCCCATACATATCATCCCGTGCTCAAACATTCTCGCTTCACTGCGAAACTGCGCGCGGGACGATATGTATGGGGCTCAGGCGAAAGGGCTACATGCTTGACATAAAACAATCTTTCTAGTTAGCCGATGCGATAAAGGGATGCCTCCTTTGTCGCATCGGCTAACTCTATTTATATTTTCCTGTTTTACCTTTGCAGGTTCTAATGGAGGGGATACCGAAGTAGCTGCTAGTAAGTAAACGTAGCTGTTCAGCGGGAGCCGCCCATATATCGTTCCACGCGCAGTTTCGCAGCGCAGCGAGAATGTTTGAGCATGGAATGATATATGGGCGGCTCCCGCTGAACAGCGGACTTTCGTCTACCTGATATGAGCAGGTTTTCCGCCCCAGTAGAAGCGGCAGAAGGCTCGTTTGCGCTTTTGGGGCTTGCCTACGAGCTCCATGGTTGCGATGGCGATGTCTTTGGCAGCGTGAGGGCGGCGTAGTACTTCGCCGTTGATGAGTAGGGCTTTGAGTGATTCGGGATGGTCGTGCAAGTGACGTAGGGTTACGATGAGTTCTCGTGCGGTGGTGACATGCATGCTGGCGCCCATGCCGGTGAGCATCGTGGTGTTGGCCTTTTCCTGACCGTATGATTTGCCCAGTAGGATCATCGGCAGATGCGCGCACAGGCACTCGGTGACGGTGAGCCCGCCCGATTTGAGGATTGCCAGGTCGCAGCCGTGCATGAGGGCCGCCATGTCATCTACGTAGTCCAGTACCGTCACGTTGTCGAGCTTCATGGCGTCGAAGAGTGTTTTGAGTCGGTTGGCGTATTCCTTATCCTTGCCCGGTAAAAAGACAAAGTGCATGTCCTCAAAGCTGCGTAAGAAGGGGAGCGTGTGGTCCATCGCGGCACGGAAACGCACGTATGGTTGGGGCAAACTGGCGCCGGCCATCACCAATACGACGGTTTTGTCTATGGGGAGATTGAACTTGCTGAGCTCATCTTCTCGTTTGTAATTTGAATCGAAACCGGCTCGGATGGGGATGCCCGTTATGCGGATCTTTGACTCGGGAACTTTGCGCGGGCGCAGCGTTTCGGCCATAAACTCGTTGGCCACGCAGAACAGGTCAGTGTCCTTGTGGGGCCAAAAGCCTTCGACTTCATAGTCTGTTGGTACGCAGATGACCGGATAATCGATACCCGTAATTACGCGGGCGCCCACAGCGACGTTGGCTGCCGTAATGTGTGTTGCAACCACGGCTATGGGCCTGCGGGTGCGGACATATTCGTTGAAGGCAGGGAACATAATACGTGACCATGCCGTGCCGCCACCCCAGAGAAGATGTCCCGTAAGCGTATATCGCCAGGTCAGGTCGTAAATGGGGCGTGTGGCTCCCGTAAAAGAAGCCGCGGTCTTATTGCCGTCGAATTTAATACGTCCAAAATCAAGGATATCCAGGACTTCAATTTCAATATCCTCAGGGATTCCCTCGGTGCCGCGGATAAGGTCAAATGCTTGTGCAATCGCGTTGGCGGCGGCTTTGTGGCCCGATCCAACCGATGCGTGCACAATGGTTACCAGGGGTTTTTGTGCAGGTAAAACGGTCATTTGCTCCTGTTGGGGAGTGGCTTGCATGGGCAGGGGAGCACTATTGCCCGTCTGCGTTTGATCCATCGATAACTCCCCTTCAGCTTTGTTACGCGATTTAACATTGTAGTGCATGAGTGTCATGTTCACGTAAATTTGGGTATGAGCGCAAAGAACGTCAATGTATCGACGAGAGGATATTCCATGACTACCGATCAGCCGATTGATGTTGCGATTATCGGTGGAGGCCCCGCGGGCTATGCTGCCGCCATTTACGCTGCGCGTGCCAACCTGACGACGACTGTGATTGAGCAGGGCATGTCGGGCGGACAGATCGCCACGACCAATGAAGTCGAGAACTATCCGGGCATTCCGCTCTTGAGTGGCGCCGAACTCGGCGAGCGTTTTCAGCAGCATGCAGAGGGCCTGGGAGCACAGGTCGCATGGAGCATGGTTACGGGTATCGATTACGATGCCGATGCAGCGCTGTTTACGGTGCATCACGATATGGGCGATACGCTGGCCTCGAGCGTTATCGCTTGCATGGGTGCCACGCCGCGTCCGGCAGGTTTCGCTGGCGAGGATACGTATCGCGGTCGTGGCGTTTCATATTGCGCAACATGTGACGGCATGTTCTTCCGCGGCAAACGGGTCTTTGTCATCGGCGGCGGCAATGCTGCCTGCGAGGAAGCTCTGTTCCTGTCAGATATCGCCAGCAGTGTGACCATCGTGCTGCGTCGCGATCAGTTCCGTGCACCTGATGGTGTTGTTCAGAAAGTACTCGAAAAGGACAATATTACAGTTAGGTACCAAACTAGTATTGTTGAACTTTCTGGTGAAGCGATGCCAACGACGATTGCCTTTAAGGACAATGCATCCGGGGAAATTCATACCGAGTCATTTGAGCCTGGCTCGTTTGGCATTTTTGTCTTTACCGGCACGCAACCCCATACCGAGCTTGTTGAGCATCTAGTCGATCTGGCGCCTGATGGCGGCATTCTGACTGATGAATCCATGGCGACCCGCACGCCAGGTCTATTTGCTGCTGGCGACATCCGTTCCAAACGCTTACGTCAGGTTGTGACCGCCGTTTCTGACGGAGCCATAGCAGCAACGAGCGCATACGCGTTTCTCCGCGGTTAAGTACGATAATATATCTTATGTAAAGTTGCTATCTTTAAAACAAAGTGGTTGGACGGTGCATCAATGTGCTGTCCAATCACTTTTACTTTCCTGCTATATAGTATGCAAAACTAGATAACCTAGAATACAATATAGCTAATGAACGGAGGATCCTTATGAACCACGCCAAACGCGTTATTCCGATGTCCGATTCGTCGGTCAGCATTAAGCCTGAGGATATTCAGCCCACTGTGCTGCCCGATGCATTTATTCAGTCCGATATCGTGCGCAAATTAAATACGTTGAGTCTGCCGCGCTATAACCAGTTGCCCAATGTGACGCTCTACCGCGACCAGGTTATTGAGTATGTTGCGCTGTGGATGGAGCCGCTGTCCATTTGCGTTGAGCAGCCTGTCATTACGCCATCGATGATTAATAACTACGTGAAGGTCGGTCTGGTGCCTGCTCCGGTCAAAAAGCAATATGGCCGTGAGCAGATTGCCCGCCTGATCGCTATCTGCATCTTTAAACAGGTGCTACCTATTGCTGCGGTACAGGCACTCTTTAACATTCAGCGTTTGAGCTACGATGCCCCGACGGCCTTTGATTATGTGGTCGATCAGCTCGAGGCATCGATTCGTGCGGCGTTTTCCGTCGAGCAGACTCCCGTGCCCGATACGGCGCATCAGGTAACGCGTGAGTCGCTGCTTGTGCGTAGCGCGGTATCGTCCTTCGTTTCGAAGGCTTACTTGATGAGCTATCTCAAGTTCAACGGGTTTAATAGCTAGCCGACGTATAAAACGGGCGGTACAAAGAGCCATCTGTCGCTTTGTACCGCCCGTATTTTTGCTTGATTGGACTTTATTTGCCCGAAGCCACGCCCATGCCGTAGCCGATAATGAGCCCATGCATTTCGGCATAGTATGAATCTAGCCCGTTACAGGGCATGATGATGGTTTTGGAGCCGGGCCAATGCTCGACTATGCGGTCAGTAAGCGCCTGGGCTCCAGCTTCGTTCTCAACGTGATCGATGACGACCTCGCCGCCCGTAAAACCCTCGGCTTCCATGGTATCGATGATCTTGTTGAGCATCTTCTTTTCGCCACGCGTGTGCCCGACGAGTTCGATTTTACCGGCCTCGCTCGCCGTGCCCAAAATGCGGATATTGAGCTTGTTGGCAATGACGCCGGCTGCCTTAGGGATACGTCCGGCTTTGGCGAGGTTTTCGTAATTGCACAAACTGAAGAGGATTTTGCTGTTCTGTTCAAGACTATCGAAGTATGCGCAAGCATCCTCGAATGAGACATCCGGGTTGCTTGCAAGATAGCGGTCGAACAGCAGGAAAATGAGGTCCATTTTGCCGCCAGCTGCGCGTGAATTGACTAGATGAATCTGTCGGTCCGGTTCCTCGGCAAGAACCATATCGCGAGCCGTGGCTGCCGCGTTGTAGCTGCCCGACACGCCCTCAGAGATCGGCATGCAGATGGTCTTGTCTGCCAATTTGAAGAGCTCGGCCCACTCCCCTACGCTGGGACAAGCGCTCGAAGAAGCGTTCGTCTCCGCCTGAACAGCGCAGTTGAGCTCATGAACATCAAGCGAAAGGTCATCGACGAATTCACGCTCCCCCACTCGAATTTTGAGGGGCGCAAATGAAAAGGTGGTATGGGGCGCGGTCGGTTGCCAATCGCGGAGGTTGCAGCTTGAATCGGAGATAAGTGCCCAGCTCATAGAGGGTCCTTTCTAATTGTTCCCTAACAATTATAGCCATCTTGCAGACCGATTGGGTCGCTATCTAGTATTCAAAACTAGATAACGACCTGCACGAAAGGTAAAAGAATGGACCCCATGACTCAAAGCCACGAGGTCCATATCCGATTGCTTTATCTGAATACTTAGTAGCGCACGAAGATGTAGTTATTGTTCATGCCGGCGGCAACGGAGCTGATGATAACACCCGTGTTGTAGTCGGAAGCATGAATCATCTGACCACCACCGATGTAAATGCCGGTGTGGTACGAGTTGACCACAACGTCACCGGGCTGCGGATCGGACACACGCGTCCAGCCCATAAAGGTACCCGTGGTGCCCAGGCGGCAATAGCGACCAGTGAGGCAATAGCTAACAAAACCAGAGCAGTCGAAGCTGTTCGGGCCAATTCCGCCCCAGGAATAAGCGCAACCAAGCTTACTGTATGCACGCGATACAACAGAACCGCCGTCGACGGACTGGCTCGGAGCAGAAGGCGTCGGAGCTGGAGGGGGCGTGGAGGGCTGCGGCGTCGGAGCAGGTGCCGGCGTAGGAGCCGGAGTGTTGCCGCCCTGGTTGTTGTTATTGCTGGTCTGGCCACCGTTGTTGGTCTTCTCGGTCGTACCGGCAGTCTCGTTGCTCACCGTGGCCTTCTCGGCGGTGCTGGCGTTGATGCCGGCCTGCAGCGCGGCGTTGGCCTCGGCCTCTGCGGCAAGCTCGGCTTGCAGCTGCGAATCCAGGGAGTTTACGACGTTCTGGGCTTCAGCCTGCTGGGCGTTAAGCTCGTCGACCTTCTTTTGCGTGGCGGCGACGTTCTTTTCCTGCTCGGCCTGCTTATCGGTGAGCTGCTGCTTAAGCTCCTTGACCTCTTGAATGGTCTGAGCCTGCTTATCGGAAACTTTGCCGTAGTAGAACAGACGGTTGAGCATATCGCTCAGGTCGTCGACGCCCGTCAGAACCTGAAGTAGGCTCAGGCCACCGGTCTTGTACTCGCCTGCCACGTAGGTGGAAAGCTTGGCCTGGCCATCGGCGATCTCCTGCTGCTTTTGCGTGATCTCGCCGGCAGTCTGATCGAGCGCCTGCGTCTGCGTGGCGAGCTCATCGTAAATCTGCTGGGTTTGGGTACCGATCTGCTCGAGCTTCGTACGAGCAGCGGCAAGGTCGGATGCGGTATCGGCGTAGGCAGGAGCCGCGAGGCCCAAGCCCAAAACACAAGCGAGGGTTGCCGTAGCAGCGCAGCGTGCCATGTTTTTGTGCGTGTTTGCTGTGCGCATGTAGCTTCCTTTCCAGTAACTAAGGGTAACGGCTAGTCCACCGTCACCAGGCTAAAGAGCTCCACATCGTCATCGGGCGGCGTGAGCTTCTCGCGCGGGTTGAGAAACGCAAGCTCAAGGATACAACCGTAACCGACAAGCTTTGCGCCCATATCTCGCACCAGTTTACCTGTTGCCTCGACGGTTCCGCCCGTCGCGACCAAGTCGTCCAGAATCAACACGGTATCTTTAGAGCTGATAGCGTCGGCGTGGATCTCAATTGAATCGGTGCCGTATTCGAGCTCGTAGCTCTGACTTACGGTCTCGCGCGGTAGCTTGCCAGGTTTACGTGCGGGAACAAAGCCGGCGCCAAGGGCTACAGCCACCGGTACGCCAACCATAAAGCCGCGAGCCTCGGGACCCACGACCTTGGTGATTCCCATGCCGGCAAAGTGCTCGACGAGGGCATCGGTCATGGCTTTGAGCGCCTCGGGATTGCCAAAGAGCGGCGTGATGTCCTTAAAGATGACTCCGGGCTCGGGATAGTCGGGGATATCGACGATTTGAGATTCGAAGTCGTACATTGCATGACCTTTCAATGGGTTGCCGAAATTTCAGCAGCGGTTATATGCCCGCGGTGGCGGTGCCGGATTGCGAAGGGGCAACGACCTTGAGCGGCTTTACGAGAGAATCCTCGTGCGAAGCCGGCGCGGCTGTCTCTTCGTTTTTGGCCTTGGTGGACTCGGAGCGAGTGATTTCCTCATCGAGTGCATCGATGTCGGCGTCCTCGACCACGGCGTTGAGCGACTCAAAAACGCGGTTCTTGAGCAGCGCAGTGTGCACACCTTCTGTCAGGTCGTGAAGCTTCTTAAACGCACGCTCGAGTTTGGCGTCGCGCTCGTCATCGGAGGTATCCATTCCGAGCATGCTCACGAGCACCTGCTCAAACATCGAGGACTCGCGGTTGGCGGAAGACACGTACTGACGCAGGTTGCGCGGCTCGATATGGAAGCGTGACAGCTCGGAGCAGTAGCGGATGATCGGGAAATCGCGACCATCGACGAGCTCACGATTTTGCGGACTCTTGATGATGCGAATGAGGTCGTTCTCGGCGAGCGAGCGGATAAACGAAATCTCGACGCCCAGCATATCGGGAATGGTCTCGATGGGATGCAACTTTTGCTTAGTCTCCTTGGGCTCCGTCTTGAGCGGAACATCGGACAGCAAGCCCACCTCGTAGGCGAGCGTCGACAGGTCCGTGGCGTTTTCCAAGCGCTGCTTAATTACGTTGAGCGGCATATAGCGAGTCTTCTGCAAGTGCAGAATGACCTCCAGGCGATCAACGTCCTCCTTGGAGTACTGACGGTATCCCTTAGGCGTACGATGAGGGGTAATGAGCCCCTCATCCTCTAGAAATCTAATTTTTGAGTTCGAAAGATCGGGGTATGCGCCTCGAAGTAGGTTGACGACTTGGCCGATACTCAGATAGTTGCGTTCGGCCATGCCCTACTCACCGGTTTCGATGCGCTCCGGCGTGCTCTCGTGGTAGATGAGCGTAAACGTACCAATCTGGACGGAAGAACCGTCGTGCAGCGGGGCTGCATTGACGATGGCACCGTCGACCCAGGTGCCATTGAGCGAGCCTAAGTCCTCGATGCGAGCGCCGAGGCCCTCGCGAATAATGCGCGCATGGCTGCGCGAAACGGTCATGTCATTGAGGAAGATGCCGTTTGCAGGATCGCGACCGATGGTGGTCACGTCGTCCTCGAGCTCAAAGGCGGCACCAGTCTGCGGACCCTTGACGATGGACAGAACGGGGGCGGTGATGCGCACGTTGGCCATGAGGTCGGGAACGGTGACGTCGCTTGAAGGCACGCGGAATACGCAGGTAGCGTCAGCAGTCTTATCATTCTGAGGCATATTGTTAACCATGTTGTCCATGACAACCCCTAACTTATCGCGGACGTGCCGCAAATAATGAACCGTACGTAATCATACCCCAACGAATCAGTCTTCGATTTCAGGGTTCAGAAAGTCGATGTCCTCATCCTCGGGATGCGTGAGAGCCTGTTTAATGGCCGCTCCGCCCTTAATGGAGTAGATGATAGCCGTGAGCATGGAGAAGATCACGCCGCCGTACACAAAGAAGATGCCGAGGGGCACCGAGCTTCCGTTGAGGCCCGGGAAGGCCGTGAGGGTTGAAGGTAAAAGTTGCAGGCCGTCAACAACGGGGAAACCGAGCAGCATGAGCGAGAATCCGGTCATGAGCAGCGCTGTGGCAATCTTTCCGGGGAAGACGACATCGATGGGGCGACGGTGATAATGACGAACGATAAGCGTGCCGATGCCCAGATAGATGTCGCGGCCAATAATGAGCACGCAGACCCAGATGGGCAGCTCTCCGCGAACCACCAGTCCCAGTACACCGGTGAACAGCAGCGCGCGATCACAAATTGGATCCATGACCTTGCCAAGCCACGAGACCGTCTTGGTCATGCGGGCGATCTGGCCGTCCATCCAGTCGGTGGAGGCGGCAACGGCGTAGATAACGATGGCGATGACGCGGTTGTTATCCGTCACAAACAGGTACAGAAATACCAGGGTGAGGATCAGGCGCGTAAAGGTGATGAAATTGGAGATCGTAAAGATCTTATTCGACGGGTAATCGGAAGTGCCGATAAGCTCCTTTTTGATCTTCTTTTTGATGCCCACAGGACTCCCCCGCTGGTTAACGACAAAACTTTCGATACTATACCCGTTCCGGCGATGTCTATCCAGCGCAGCCATAGAGAGTCCAGACATGTGGAGGGCGCCTCTGGGCTGCGCTGGATTCTGCATTTGTGTACATCAGCCTCCAAAAGCGACATTTTTCGGCATCTTTGGTGGCTGGTGTACACGTTTTGATTCGGTGATTACATCGATCGGGAAAGTTGTTGCTTTAAGCAAATGCGTACGGGTCGAGAAGGGCTGGCGCCAAAAGAGCCCAACGGCCGTTACGGCTTCGTTAGAAACGCGCCCCACCATGGATGGTGAACCCGAAAGGTAAGGCGCGCGGGCACGGCGACTCGGCCCGTGCGCCCGGAAGAGAAAGGACGAACCCATGGGTTACATGCTCGAGACGCGCGGGCTCACCAAGCGCTTCGGCAGCGGCGACCAGGCGCAGGACGCCGTAGCCGACGTGAGCCTTCATATCCGCGAGGGCGAGGTGTACGGGCTGCTCGGCCCCAACGGCGCCGGCAAGTCGACAACGCTCAAGATGATCTGCGGGATGCTGCGGCCGACGGCCGGGGAGATCCTCTTTGCCGGGCACGCCTGGCGCCGCGAGGACCTCTACGCAATCGGCAGCCTCATCGAGGAGGCGCCGCTCTACCCCAACCTCACCGCGCGCGAGAACCTGCGCGTGCGCACCACGCTGCTGGGCCTTCCCGAGAGCCGCGTAGATGAGGTGCTCGCCGCCGTGGACCTCGCGGACACCGGGAAGAAGCGCGCCGGGCGCTTCTCGATGGGCATGCGGCAGCGCCTGGGGCTCGCGCTGGCGCTGATCGCCCGGCCACGCCTGCTCGTGCTCGACGAGCCCACCAACGGCCTCGACCCCATCGGCATCGAGGAGCTGCGCGACCAGATCCGCGGCTTCGCGGCGGCGGGCACGACGGTAATCGTCTCGAGCCACATCCTCTCCGAGGTGCAGCAGATGGCGGACACCATCGGCATCATCTGCGGAGGGCGCCTCGCCTACGAGGATGCGCTTCGGCCCGGGCAGGACCTCGAGGAACTCTTCATGAGCGTCTGCCGGGAGGGGCGACGAGCGCGCGGGGAGGCGGCGGCATGACGGGCGAGAAAGGCGGCCTGCTCGCGGGCCTGCGCGCCGAGGCCCTGAAGTCGCGCCACGCGGCACCGGTTCGCCTGGCCGTGCTCATGGCGCTGCCGATGCCGCTGCTCGGCGCGATGCCCTACCGGGGCGTGCAGATCTTCAGCGCGTGGAACTACTGGTACGCGCTCTTCCTGCCCGTGACTCTCTCGCTCGTGGTGGCGTGCGTCGCGCGGGCGGACGCGCGCACGCGGATGCGGGGGCTTCTGGGCCTGGGCTTCCCGCTCGGGCGCGCCTGGTGGGCCAAGGCGCTCTGGTGCCTCGCGCTCTGCACGCTCTCGAACCTCGTGGTCTTCGGCATCTACCTCGCGGGATCGGCGTTCTCCTCGCAGGGCCTCACGGCCGCGGGCACGCTCACGATGCTCCTCTGCGCGCTCGCCAACACGGTGACCGCGGCGTGGATGATCCCCGCAGGGCTCTTCCTCACGGCGCGGCTCGGCATGCTCGCGGGCATCTTCTGCCCGCTCGCCGCACAGCTCGTGGGTGGGTTCGCCTGGTCGCTGATGCCGCTGCCGCAGCTCTTTCCGCCGTCGGCGAGCATGGTCATCCCCACGAGCTTCATCCCCGTGCTGCCGAGCGGCGAGCCACTCGCCGCGGACATGGCGCTCGGCGGGGCGCTCACGGCGGACGGCATGCTCACACTGGCGGGCCTTGCGGTCTGCGCGCTCGCGTTCGCCGCGCTCACGGCGGCGGGCGCGGCCTGGTTCGCACGCTCCGAGGAGAGGTGATGGCCATGACACGACTCTCCGACCCGACGCCGCGCATGACTCTCCCGCGGGCCCTGCTCTCCGAGGCCCTGCGCCTGGCGCGCTCCCCGCTCACGGCGGTGCACCTCGTCTGCGGCCTGGCAGCCGGTCTTGCCTGCGGCGAGTACTTCTCCATAGCCCGATGGGACCCGGCGCTGGGCGCGGACGCCTACGCCCAGTTCCTCGGCGCCCTCATGCCGCTCATGTCCGCCATCGTCTGCGGGCTCGCCGTGGACGAGGAGCGCGCTTCCGGGCGCCTCGCCAACCTCACGGCGGTCCCCTCGCGCGGGCGCGCCGTCGCGGCGAAGCTGCTCGCCCTTGCGGCGCTCGGCGCGGGCGCGCTGGCCGTGGCGCTCGGCGTGTTCGGGGCCGTGCTCGCCGTTGCCGGGCGCCTGCCGCTCGGGCCCGCTCCGCTTGCGGCCACTTGGGCGGGCATCGTGCTGGGCAGCCTGCCCCTCTACGCGCTGGGGCTCGGCGTGGCTCTGCGCTTCGGCCGCAACGCCGCCATCGGCGCCGGCGCGGCGGGGGTGCTCCTCGCGTTCTTCTCAGTGGGCGGACTTGCGCACGGCCTCATGACCGGCGAGCTCACCGGTGCCCTGGCGACGCCCCTGAGCTGGGTGCCGCTCGCCTGGCCCGCGCGCCTGGGGTCGCTCGGGGTAGAGGCCTTCATCGACGCCGCACGCGCGGCGGGCCCTCTCCTCACGACTGCGCTCGCTGGCCTCGTGCTCGCCCTGGCAGCCGCCGCCGTCCTTCTCGCCTGGTTCCGCCGCTTCGAGGACGGGAGGGCAGATGCGTAGGAAGCCGCTCGCCGCCGTGCTCGTCCTCCTCTCCGCAGCGTTCGTCCTGGGCGGGAATGCCCTGCTCGACGCCGGCTGGGGGTCGGCGCTGCGCTCGATCGCCGACCGCGTGCTGCCCAACCCTGAGATCGCCATGTGGGCGCCCGCGCCCGCGGCTGCGCGCGGGGCTCTGGACCGCTGAGCGCGGCGCAAGTACAATGCCGACGGGAGTTTCAGGAGGTCGAACATGGCGAGGATACTGGCAGTGGATGATGAGCGGGCGATCCTCGACGCGCTCGCGCGCGTCCTCGGCCGCGACGGCCATGAGGTCGTCAAGGCGGCGGACCCGACGGCGGTCCCGGGGATGGACCTCTCGCGCTTCGACCTCGTGCTCTGCGACGTCATGATGCCGAGGCTCGACGGCTTCGAGCTCGTGCGGCAGATCCGCCCGGACTTCGACGGGCCCATCATCTTCCTGACCGCGCGCGTGGCCGAGGAGGACGCCGTGGCCGGCTACGGCCTGGGCGCCGACGACTACGTCCGCAAGCCCTTCGGGGCCGCGGAGCTGCGCGCCAAGGTCGCGGCCCATCTACGCCGTGAGCGCCGGCCGCGCTCGCACGCCCTCTCCTTCGGGGAGGTGCGGATCGACCTCGGGGCGCGCGGCCTCGCCGTGGGCGGAGAGGCCGTGCCGCTCACGCCCACCGAATACGCCATCTGCGAGTACCTCGCCCGCCACCCCGGGCAGGTCATGAGCCGCGCGCAGATACGCGAGGCGGTGCTCGGCTGGGAGAGCGACGCCGACGACGCGGCCATATCCATGCAGGTCAGCCGCGCCCGGAGGAAACTCTCCGAGGCCGGCGCCGACCCGATCGCGACCGTCTGGGGGATGGGGTACAAGTGGCAGCTCTGAGGACCGGGGCGCGAGGTCGCGGGGGCATGCCGCTCTCCTTCGTCATCGCGCGCTACTTCGCCTACGCGTTCGCGGCGGTCGCCACGGCGTGGCTCGCCTCGTTCATGGCGCTCTCCGCGGCGATCGACGCGGGCTTCGTCTACGAGGCAAGCTGGGGGCCGGCCAATGCGCGCGAGGTCGCGGAGGGCCTGGCACGCGACGGCGTCTGCGGGCAGCAGGACGTGCCGACGGCGTACCGCTACCTCATCCTGAACGAGGACGGATACGTGCTGATGACAGACCTCGAGGGCACGCGGCTCGAGGACGCGACGGAAATGGCCCGTGCGGCACTCGCCGCGGATCCGGGCACAGTGGAGATTGAGGGCGGGGGCTCGGGCCTCACCTACGCCGCGTTCCCGCTCAAGGGCGGCGGGGCCTGCGCACTCGTCAGCGAGTACCTGCCGCAGTGGGTCTCGCGCGACCTCGCCGGCCTGCTTCCCAACCCGCAGAGCCTCATGCTCGTCGGCGCCGCTGCGGGCAGCGCGCTCGCGCTCGCGCTCGTGGCGCGCCGCGCGAGCCGCGTGATCTCGCGCAAGATGGCGCCGTTCGCGGAGGCGGCGGGGCGCGTCGGCGCGGGGGATCTCGACTTCGCGGTCGGCAGCACCAACGTGCGCGAGGTGAACGACGTCCTCGCCGCGATGGACGCCATGCGGACCTCCCTCGCCGAGTCGCTCGAGGCCCGCTGGGCCGCGGAGCGGGGGCAGCGCGAGCAGGTGGCGTCGCTCGCCCACGACCTCAAGACGCCGCTCACCGTGCTGCGCGCCAACGCCGACTTCGTGGCGGAGGAGCTGGAAGACGAGAAAGATGCCGACCTCGCGGCCGCCGCGCGCGACATAGCCGGCAGTGTCGAAAGGCTCGACGGCTACGTGCGCCTGTTCATCGAGGCCTCGCGCGGGTCCGGCGGGGCGGAGAGGGCCCCCATGCGGCCGGCCGAGCTCTGCGAACAGGTCCTCGCCGAGGCCGCCCAGATCACCCGGGCGCGAGGCGTGACGCTCGACGCGGCCACGGGCCCTGCTGTCGCGGGCGCGCCCGAGGCCCCGCTCGACCGAACCGCCCTGGCGCGAGCCGCCGCGAACCTCGTGGCCAACGCCGCCGAGCACGCGCGCTCGCGCGTGGCGGTCTCCTGCGACGTCGAGGGCGGCCACCTCGTCATCGAGGTGGCCGACGACGGACCGGGCTTCTCTCCCGCCGCCCTCGAACGCGGCTGCGAATCTGTCTCTTATACACATCTCCGAGCCC
>UQIQ01000055.1 GCA_900541185.1 uncultured Collinsella sp. | reverse complement strand
GAGTCTCCAAGAGGAGTTCGCCGCCTTTGTCCAATATGTCGACAAACTGCGGTTTATATTGTTTGAAAACCCTTCGCCTATGTTTGGCCACCGTTCATTTTGTTGCTCAACAAATAGTGGTAATGGCGGGGTTATTTTAGAGGCAAAGGATTATTACGCCCCGGCGTTTTAATGCAACTTGGATACGTATGGAGGATGGTCAGCATGGCTAAATCCAAACTTTCTGAAATCTTTATTCGTCGTGTTGACGAGATTGCGGCTCAGCTAGATGGCGCTAAGTCTGCAGTTTTCTTTCAGGGCCTTACACCGTACATGTTTCGTGAGCTTGCGGGGCATCCTTCTGCCGTATGGGGGCTTGCCGATGCCATTGATTCCAATGGATGCTTGGGCTTGGATTTACTTGCTCAGCTCAAAAAGAGCGCCTTTGGATGCCTGATGAATGAAGATGGACCCGTCCTTCTGCCATACGAAGTTTTGATTGACCTGCGCGGCGCTGTCGGCGAACTGTACGAGGGCAACATTGTAGTTGTTCGCAACAACCTGTTTGATGACATGGGGGAGTATCCTTCGCCGGCTTCAGCCGAGGCGCTCGACGAGGCTGCTCGCGAATTGGACGGGTCACCCAAGGGCGCCACTGCCGACAAGTACTATGCAAGCGTTCGACGGGTCGGTGATGGCTATCTGACGATGCCGGTGACGGTGGACGATGCCATTTCGCTCTCTTATATTGACTTGTTCGAAGTGCCCCGCACCATGCCACAATTTAATGCCTCTACTGCGGGTGCCCGGGTTGTTGTTCCCGGCGATGAGTATGCTGCGTGCCGTTTGGCCCTGTGTGATGGTAATGCCCAGCCGGTTAGTTTTATTGTTGATGACCAGTTGTTTGAGGTTCGAGAGCAGTCGGAGAGACTCGTAACGCTTGTCCATACGGCTTCTCTTCTGTCTGCACTTGATGTTCCCTTCGCCATTGTTGCTCAAAAACCGCAGCAAGAGTCCGAAGTTCCCAACGGCAATCGACTCCTTCCGATTCTTAAACGCTACTGGGGAGATGGGGCGGACTTCCGCGAGTTAAAAATATATAAGGACCCCTCGAGGGGCAAGGAGATGCAGCTCGTCTCTCAGGGCGAAATTGCGTCTTTTGCTGTCGAGCAAGCTGAACGAGCTCAGAGGGGGGAGGATGGTTTCTCGAACATCTTTGTGACGGCGCCTACCGGTGCGGGTAAATCTTTGCTGTTCCAGTTGCCTGCCTTGTATCTTGCCTTGGAATACAACCTTTTGACGCTCGTGATAGAGCCGCTCAAGTCGCTTATGCACGATCAGGTCGCTGGGCTTAAGGCGCGTGGGGTCAAAGACGTTATTGCCCTTAATTCCGATATCTCTTACCAGCAGCGTTTGGAGGGATATCGCAAGATTGCCGATGGTTCGGTATCGATCGTCTACCTCGCTCCCGAGCTTCTGCTGGAGTCTTCGATTGACACCATTTTGAATGGTCGCCGTTTGGGCTTGGTGGTTGTTGACGAGGTGCATACGGTATCTTCTTGGGGTAGGGAGTTTCGACCTGATTATTGGTATCTGGGCTCTTACCTTAAGAGGCTCAGGGCTAATGGGGGATCGTTCCCAATCTTTTGCCTTACCGCCACCGCCGTTTATGGTGGCAAGGACGATATGGTCGCCGGCACGTTGCGCGATCTTGAGCTGGACAATTGCAAACTGTATATCGGCAGTCCTCGACGCGATGATATCGATTTCGATATCCGCTGTCTCGATAAGGCCGACCACCCCGGTTTGATTGAGGACGTTAAACGCGATCTTGCCATCGACTGGATTTGTAACGCGGTCGCGCAAAACGACCATGCGCTGGTTTACTGCCCTTATAGAACTCAGGTTGCCCAAATCGTTGAGAACCAGCCGTGCGGTAGTAAGGTTCTCGGTTTTCACGCTGGGTACGAAAGGGATTACAAGAAGTACGTTAGCGAGGCGTTTTCTTCGGGCCAGTGTCGCGTGATGGTCGCAACCAAGGCGTTTGGCATGGGTGTTGACATTAGCGACATTAACGCCGTCTACCACTATGCCCCAACGGGCAACCTTTCAGATTACGTGCAAGAGATTGGTCGAGGTGCGCGCAAGAAAGGGCTTCGCGCCGTGGCGACAGTTGATTTCTTTGCTCAAGACGTGCGTTATGCTCGACAGTTGTATTCGCTTTCCGGCTTTTATCAGTGGCAGCTCAAAGAAATCATGGCAAAGCTCTACAGGATGTACACCAGTAAGCCTGTCGGCAAACGCACTGAGAATATGCTGGTTTCGCCGGACTCTTTTTCTTATCTGTTTGCCAGGGAGTCTGACCGTACTAAGAAAACCAACTTGGTTAAGTCGGCTTTGATGATGGTCGCGCGCGATCTGGAAGATCGGTTTAACTACCCCGTGATTATCGTTAAACCGAAGCCTTCGTATACAACGCAATACGTTTGCATTAGCAAAGACCAGGAGGAGTATTTCCTCCGTCGGTACGGTCGATATGTCGAACTTTTGACAAAGGGGAATACGCGAGTTGAAAAGCATGAGGGACAGGGTGATGTTCAGGTTCGCGATATGGGCGGAATCTACTGCCTCCAGGCATCGAAAATGTGGGAAGACAGGTTTCCCAATTTAACGTTCGCCGACTTTAAGCGCCGTTTATTTGGTGGTGAGATTTGTAGCGACAGCGACTCTCCGGCAGTGTCTTGCCGTCGAATTCTCGACATCGAATATCGACAGACATTTAGCTCCGTTGAGAATAAGTTCCGCAAGTATCTCGATGCAATTAAGGCTGCGCTTGAGGGGCTTATGCTCGAAGGTCGTTTTACCAAGGATGACTTCGCAAAGGCATTGCGCACGCAGCTGGGGGTGAAAAAGCTGCCGTTTGATGTACGACTTCTGTTTGAGGCACTGCTTCGTCCAACGTCAAGCGGTTACAGCACGCTTGGTGATATGTCATTCAAGTGCATTGTCCGCATAGCGAATCAAAAACATCTTGTGCAACGCAACACGCAATACAAAGTGAATCGTCAGCACCTCGAGAGCTCCATGAGATGTCTGTCCGACGCCCTGCCCAAGTTGGCTCCGAAAGAAGGGGGCTCGGGCAAGCATCGTCGACTCTTCCTGGATACGAATGGTCCCAATGTCCGCCTCTCGTTCGCTGAAGTTCTGCAGGCTCTGAACCTTGCAAGTTATGAGATTCGTGGCGGCGAGAATCCGGAAATTTCCGTTTGGGTTAAAGACGCGGATAAGCTGAAATCGCTTTCTATGGACGCGCGCTACAGCAATCAAGTACTTCGCGAGCAGGATGCGCGCCACGATTATTCTGCGCGTGTGATGAAGCGCTTCTTTGAGGTTAAGTTGTCCAATGAGGCTCGCTGGGATCTTATTGAGGACTACTTCTTGGGCAACGACGATCAAGTTGCCGCGGTGTTGGGTATTTCTGACGTATCTGCTTTAGATGCTGGGGGTCTGTCTGGCCGCGAGGCAGATGATTTTAGTGATGCATCGCCAGACCCGGCGTCGGGGAATAGTTCCGAGTCCTCTAGCATAATGGCTGGCTTGCGTGCGCTTCGCGAGATGCGCAACAAGACCACGCCGCTTGCTTCTCAGCAAAAGGGAACGCTGACGGGAGATTTCTCTGAGGATAATGGACGTTCGCGGTCAGGGTCTCCACGCGTAAAAATTGTTCCTCCTGTTGCGATTGTTGACGAGGGCGATTCCTTTGAAGGCTGTCCTCCGTTTAAGGTGTGGAATAAAGTCCGCGGCGATGTGACGACGACCGATGCTCTGAATGAGGCTACGGAGCTCAAGAGGGAAATCGGTAGAGTTGGTTACGAGGCTCCTTTGTATCGCCCGACGCTTAAGGTCGAGAAGACCGGGGATGAGCTTCATCCGCTTTTGGCTTGGGAGGTTGCCAACGTAATGCTTTTTGATGCGGCTCAGGTTGACGAGTTTGCCCTTGTGCAAGGTGTTGCTGGCTGGACCGCGTATCTGTTGGGGCGTGGCACGGCAGCTAAGGAGTTAAAGCGAATGGTGAAAATAAGGTAGGGGGGTACTTAACTTGATAGCGTTCCGTCGTGAGCTGGGCTCTTGGTTGAGCAGCAACGGCCGCAACGGCGCTTGAATTGGGTCGAGTGTCGTAAGCGCTTCTGCTGGCAAACGGGTATACTCGTGTGAGCAAATTATCGGGGCGCCTTGGGCGCCCCTTTTACGAGAAGGGCTGCACCATGGCCGAGCTTGAGTCCCAACCATTGTCCGACGAGGAGCGCGCCGAGTTGGAAGAGCTCCGCGCCGAGAAGGCCCGCCGCGAGGAGCAGGAAAAGGCCCGTCGCGAGCGTGAGGAGCTGGCTGCTCTGCGTGCCGAGCGCGCGAAGGCCGAGGAGGCCGCCGCGAAGGCCGCATCCGCACCGGCGCCCGTGCCCGCACCCAAGCCCGCCGCCGCGAAGCCTGCGCCTGCCGCTCCCAAACCTCAGCCCAAAAGAGCCGCTCACCCCAAGCCCGTCGAGCCCAAACCGAGCCGTGACGAGATGACCTTTGCCCAGCGCATGGTCACCTCCAAGGAGCCTACGGGTGAGAATGAGATCCCCGGCATGGCTCCTGCTCAAAAAATCATCATCGTGCTCGCCCTCATCGCGTTTATCGTCTTTATGGTCTACACGATCACGGGCAGCATGGGCCTGCACTAACCTGTTCGCGCCGGGTTCCATGCCCGCACGTCCGCCTCGTCCAACCCTCAACTTCTGCACAACGCATCCGAAAGGTCGCCCCATGGCTTTGACCGACATCTCGCATCCCACCGACATCGCAATGCTCACCGATCTGTACGAGCTCACTATGGCCCAGGGCCTGTGGGAGAGCGGCAAGGCCAATGAGCAGGGTTGTTTTACCGCGTTTTACCGCGACCATCCCTTTGGTAGCGCCTATGCCGTCATGTGCGGCACCGCCGAACTGCCCGAGCTGGTGGAGAACCTGCGCTTTACGCCCGAGGACATCGACTACCTCGCATCGCTTGAGGCCCCGGCCGGCGGCGCGATGTTCAAGTCCGCATTCCTCGACTACCTGCGCGATTTTCGTGCGCATGTAAATATCGACGCCGTGCCCGAGGGCGAGCTCGTCTTTCCGCGCGAGCCCATGGTGCGCGTCACCGGTCCTGCGCTCGAGTGCCAGCTGCTCGAGACGGCGCTGCTCAACATCGTCGGGTTCCAAACGCTTGTCGCCACCAAGACGGCGCGCGTGGTGCTCGCCGCCGACGGTCGCCCTGTGGCGGAGTTTGGCCTGCGCCGAGCCCAGGGTCCCGATGGCGGCCTGGCCGTCGCCCGCGCAAGCTATGTGGCCGGCTGCTCGTCCACGTCTAACGTGCTTGCCGGGCGCCGTTACGGCATCCCTGTCTTTGGCACACACGCGCACAGCTGGGTGATGAGCTTTGATTCCGAGCTCGAGGCCTTCCGTGCCTTTGCCAAGTCGAGCCCCAAGAACTGTACGCTGCTCATCGACACCTACGACGTGCGCGAGGGCTGCGAGCATGCCATTACGGTTGCCAAGGAGATGGAGGCGGTGGGCGAGCGTCTGTCGGCCATTCGCATCGACTCGGGCGACCTCGCTAAACTCTCCAAGTATGTGCGCGGCCGTTTTGATGCCGAGGGCCTGCCCTATGTGGGGATCTCGGTTTCCAACGATCTGGACGAGTACACGATTCAGTCGCTGCTCGACCAGGGCGCGCCCATCGATAGCTTTGGCGTGGGTACCAAGCTCGCGACCTGCTATGACCAGCCGGCGCTGGGCGGCGTGTACAAGCTTTCCGCCCGCCGTGCGAGCGAGACGGACCCGTGGACGCCGGTGGTTAAGCTCTCCGAGCAGCCCTACAAGCGCACGATCCCGGGCGTGCAGCGCGTGCGCCGCTATTACGACGGCTTTGGCGGCCCGATCTGCGACATGATCTATGACGAGGACCATCTGGCGGGGGAGGGCGCCGCGCGCGGCAATACTCTCGTGGCCGTGAACGATGCCGCGCTGGTGACCGACGTGTCCGAGCTCGAGTATCGCGAGCTGCTGGCGCCGATCGTGCGCGATGGCAGCGCCGTTGCCCCGCGCGAGAGCATTGAGGACGCACGCGAGCGTTGCACCTGGGCACTGGACCATCTTGATCCGGTCTACAAGCGCTTTCTGTACCCGCAGACCTATGTGGTGGGCATGGAGCAGGGCCTGGCACAGGTGCGCGACGAGCTCGTGCGCAAGAACATGGCCGCGGCTTCGGCCTTCCCCTGGGCAAAATGATCCCTTGGGAATGATCCCTTGGGGACGGAGGAAAACGGATCAGTTGGCCTTGCGGCTCCCCCGGTGATCCGCATGCGACGGAGGAAAACGGATCATTTTCTCGCCCGCCTGCTTAACATTCGATTGGTTTGACGTATGACGACTTCTTATAAAACGATGGTGGTAAAGATCGGTTCGTCCACGGTGGTGGGTGCCGATGGCAAGGTCAACCGCGCCTTTATCGGCGGGCTTGCCGATCAGGCCGCAGCCCTGCGCAAACTCGGCTGGCGCCTGGTCGTGGTGAGCTCGGGCGCTATCGCCTGCGGCTATCCCGTGTTGGGCTTCGACCGCAAGCCGGTCGGCGACCTGCCGAGCCTGCAGGCCTGCGCCTCGGCCGGTCAGTGTATCATCTCGTCGGCCTACGACGAGGAGTTTCATGCGCGCGACCTGCTCACCTCGCTCGTGCTGCTCACGCGCCACGATACGGCCCGCCGCACGTCCTACCTGCACGCACGCGACGCCCTGCTGCGCCTGGTGGAGCTTGGCGTGGTGCCGGTTGTCAACGAGAACGATACCGTTACTGTCGACGAGATCAAGTTTGGCGACAACGACACGCTGGCGGCGCTCGTAAGCTGCTTGGTTTCTGCCGATCTGTGCGTGACGCTCTCGGACATCGATGGGCTCTATACCGCCAATCCGCATGAGGACCCAACGGCCGAGTTTGTCCCGGTCGTGCATAAGATCGATGCCAAGATCATCGCCTCGGCGGGCGATTCTTCCACATCGGTGGGCACGGGCGGCATGATTACCAAGATCCGCGCGAGCCGCATTCTGATGACGGCGGGCATTCAGAGCGTGATCTGCTCGGGCGAGGAGCCCGATGCGCTCGTGCGCCTCGCCCGCGGCGAGAGTGTGGGCACGCTGTTCGATCCGCCGGCGGAGCGTCTGGACATTGCGCCCCGCAAGCTGTGGATCGCGCTGGGCGACAAGGCGCATGGCTCGGTGACGGTCGATGACGGCGCCGCGAAGGCGCTGGTCAGCCGTGGCTCGTCCTTGCTCGCGGTGGGTATTCGCGAGGTCGATGGTCAGTTTGCCGAGGGTGATGTACTCGACGTGTGCGACCCGAGCGGTATGGTTGTCGCGCGTGGTATTGCCGAGGCCGATTCGGACGTGCTGGAGCTTGCAGCCGGACGCCGCCAGGACCAGATTGCCGGCAACCGCCTGCTGGCAGACCTGGCCGAGAAGCCGGCGATACACAGGGATAACTTGATCGTATTTGCATAAAGAAAGACAGCGCTGCGGATCGTTTCCCGCAGCGCTGTCTTTCTCGTGCCGGCACCTGGGGACGTTTCTTTTGTGCCGGCAGGTGGGGACACTCCTTTGCTAGAAGATTCGGCGCAGGTCTCCGCGGTTGAGTGCTTCGTCGAAGAGGTGCTTGAACACCACGCCGCCGTGCAGGCCGTCGTGCTCGAACTCGTTGGTCACCCAGGCATGCGAGTTGCCCACGCGGCTGAGCGTATCGAGCTGCAGGCCCGAATCCACGTACATGTCGTCGAAATACACCGCGGCCTGGAGCGGAACTTCGTTGCAGGCCAGGCGCTGCGGGTCGTAGATCTTGTCCCAGCTGGTGTCTTCCATCAGCAGGTCCATGGCGGGCTTAAACGGCTTAAGCTCGGGCATCTGCTCAAACATCCACGGGAACATGGCCTCGCCGGTAAACATGAGCGGGCGTGCGAGCGTGTCGAACTCGGCGCGGTGCGCCTTCTCTTCAGCCGCGGCCCAGCCAATGGGCATAGTGTCGCCGTCGGCGTATATGAACTCCTGCAGCGTCCAGTACAGCGGATTCGTGCGCGTGTTGGTGCGCTCGAAGGCGCGCATCAAAAAGCTGTCGGATACCGAGGAGCCGCAGGTCAGCGTGCCGTCGCCGTCAACAAAAGCGTGATCGATAATCCAATGCATGCGCTCAAAGCTCGGCTTCATGCCAAAGTCGCTGCCCATGAGCTGTAGACGCTCGACCGTCATCGGCGAGCCGTCGGGCAGCACGGGCTTCTGGGCCTCGAGCGTATCGGCCAGGGCCGCCACGCGTTCGACGTCGGCGGGGTAGCGGTCGTAATACTGCTGAGTTTTAGCTGCCATGCGCGGGAAGGTGTGCGCGTAGACCTCGCTGGCGCTCGCTGGCACGTGTGGAATGCCGCCGCAGGTAAAGCTTGCCGCCACGCCCTCGGGGAAGAGCGACAGATAGCTCAACGTCAAAAAGCCGCCGTAGCTCTGGCCGAGCGTGACCCAGGGCTTGCCGCCAAAGCCCACCAGACGCAGGTACTCAAAATCGCGCACGATGGAGCTGGCGAGGTGGCGCTTGAGGAAGTCGGCCTGCGAGCGTGCTGTATCGGCGCCGGCGGCCGTTGCGCGATCACCCAGTGCCTTGATCGTGCGTCCGTCCACGCAGCTACTGCGTCCGGTGCCGCGCTGGTCGGGAAGGACCACACGGAAGTGCTTGACGGCCTCCTCGATCCAGCCGTCGCTTGTAGGCGACAGCGGACGCGGGCTCTCGCCGCCGGGGCCGCCCTGCAAAAACAGGAGCAGCGGCAGATCGTCGTTGATGCGGTCGGGCGCGCAAACCACGCGGTAGAAGAGCTTGATGCTCTCGGGCGCGCCGGCGATTGGTACCGGCATAGCGCCGCGGCGCATGGTGCTGCCGACGGCCAGGAGCATCGGCTCCAGGCCGCGCCAGTCAAGGGGGACGTCGATGCTGTGGTCCTCGACGTAAAGGCCGGGGACGTGGTACGAAGTGATGAGGGCCATGTGAGTCTTCCGTTCGTTGCGGTGTTTCGGGTTGACCAATTCTACCGCCGCGGGCGAGGCCATGCGCAAATCGGCTACCATGGTTGCAAACTTCTAGGAGAAAGGGCCGCCCATGTCGGTCGATATAGCCACGTATGTCCACGATCTTGCCGTTGCCGCCAAGGCAGCGTCGGCCTCGCTTGCCACGGCGAGCGATGAGCAGCGCCAGGAGGCCGTGCGCGCCATGGCCGCAGCACTGCGCAACGGTGTCGACTCCATCGTCGCCGCCAACGAGCTCGATATGTCCGCCGCGCGCGATGCGGGCACTTCGGCCGGTCTGCTCGACCGTCTGCTGCTGACGCCTGAGCGCGTCGAGGGCATGGCCGCCGGTTTGGAGAAGCTCGCCGAGCTGCCCGATCCCGTCGGCCGCGTGCTCGACCACCGCGTGCTTGCGAGCGGTGTGGACCTGACCCGCGTGAGCGTGCCGTTGGGCCTGGTCGCCATGGTCTACGAGGCGCGCCCCAACGTGACGGCCGACGCCGCAGGCATCTGCATCCGTACCGGCAACGCCTGCATTCTACGCGGCGGCTCGCTGGCCTATCACTCGTGTGCCATGATCGCCGAGCTGCTGGCCGATGCGCTCGAGGCCAAGGGCTTCCCGCGCGAGGCCGTGTCGATGATCGAGTCCACCGACCGCGAGGCCACCGGCGAGCTCATGAAGCTCCGCGGTATTGTCGACGTACTCATTCCGCGCGGAGGTGCAGGCCTGATCCAGCGCTGCGTGCGCGAGTCGCTTGTGCCGGTGATCGAGACGGGCACGGGCAACTGCCACATCTACGTGCATGAATCCGCCGACTTTGATAAGGCGCTCAACATTATCGTTAATGCCAAGACCCAGCGCGTAGGCGTGTGCAATGCCGCCGAGTCGCTGCTGGTCGACCGTGCTGTGGCCGATGCGTTTTTGCCCGCGGTCGTGACCGTGCTGCATGACCACGGCGTGCTGATTCACGGCGACGAGGCAACCTGCGCCGCATGCGCCGATGCCGGGCTTGTGGAGGGCGATGACTACGTCGCCGCGACTGAGGAGGACTGGGGTCGCGAGTACCTGGCGCTCGAGATGAGCGTGAAGGTCGTGGCAAACGAGGACGAGGCCATCGCACACATCAACCGCTACGGCACGATGCACTCCGAGGCCATCGTTGCCGAGGATACGGATGCTTGCGAGCGCTTCCTCGATGCTGTCGATGCCTCGGCCGTGTACTCCAACGCCAGCACTCGCTTCACTGACGGCGGCGAGTTTGGCCTGGGTGCCGAGATCGGCATCTCGACCCAAAAACTCCACGCCCGTGGCCCCTTTGCCGCCGAGGCCCTCACCACCTACAAATACAAGCTCCGCGGCACCGGCCAGGTCCGTCCCTAACGCCCGCGCAAACAAAAACCACCACAAAGGTGCCTGTCCCCTTTGTGGTGGTTTTAGGTGGCGTTGACGGTTAGGCCTGGAAGGTATCTCGGTCGGGGGCGAAGGACTGCATGGCCGCGATGGTGCGGTCAAAGAGCTCGGGGAGCTCCCAGCCCAACATCTCGGCGCCCTGCGAAATCACGTCGCGCGAGCAGCCGGCGGCAAAGCGTTTGTCCTTGAACTTCTTCTTGAGCGACTTAGTCGTAAAGTCCATAACGCTCTTGCTCGGGCGCATGATGACGGCAGCGCCGATCAGGCCGGTGAGCTCATCGCAGGCAAACAGGATCTTTTCCATCTGCAGCTCGGGCTTGGGTAGTGAGGTGTTGAAGTCCGACGTGTGCGTCTGGATGGCGCGAATGAGCTCGGGAGACGCACCTTCGCCCTCAAGAATCTCGGCAGCATAGATGGTGTGGTTAATGGGGTCGTCCTCATGCTCCTCCCAATCCAGGTCGTGCAGCAGACCGACGATGCCCCAAAACTCCTCGTTCTCGGGGTCGAACTCGCGCGCAAAGTAGCGCATAGTGCCCTCGACCGTCTCGCCATGGGTGATATGGAACGGGTCCTTGTTGTGCTCATTGAGCAGTTCGAACGCGCGGTCGCGGGTGATTCCGGCGGTAAGCGGCTCTGCCATAAGAGACTCCTTGTGCTCGTGGGTATCGATAAGAATGAATACTACTAGAACAAGAAAACCACCACAAAGGTGCCTGTTCCCTTTGTGGTGGTTTTTGGCGCGGATGGGTTAGTTGAGGGCGGCTTGGGCTAGGCGGGCTTCGGCGGCCTCCTCGGTGACACCAAGGGCCACGGCGAACTCCTCGATGGAGCGGCGTTTGGCCTCCTTGAGTACGCGCATGTAGTAGGAGCTGGGTTTTTTATCAGCTTCCTCGGCCTGGCGAATGCGGTGCATCATGGTCTTTGCCACGCGGACCGTCTCGGGCGCGCCCAGCTTGAGCTGCTGCTTAAAGTGTGTCTCCTCAAGCGAGCTGTTGCGCTCGGTAAAGGTGTCGCACTCCAGCTCGTCATAGTGGCTCAGCAGGTGCTCGGCATCTTGCTGAGAGATGGCGGCGTGCAGACGGTCGGCCTGCGCCACGGGGTACATGAGGATCGTCTGCGCATGTCCCTGCTTGGTCTCGAGCAGCAGCATGGGCTGCGGTGTGTCGTCCCTAAAACCGACGACGGTGCAGACTCCCTGGCCCGGATGAATGACGTGTTGACCGATTGAGAACATGCTACCTCCAACTTATACGAATTTACGTATGTCTAGAATAACACGCTGACGTGCGCAAACCCGTACTTTATGCAGGAAAAGCACACAACTCCGATAGGTAAGAGTATTCGATAACAGACGCAGCTCATTCACACCTTTATGCATTTTCAACGCCTGCATAATCTGCAGGCAGACCGGCATCTTTGAGTGACTCCATACAAGCTGTAGTCATTTTTGTGCATATGCAATATCTATTAGCTTTACCCTGCGACAGTGCCCGTCGCTTGTGATAGAGTGCTACAAACTCTGGCTTTTGCCCTACGAGTGACCAAGAGCTCGGGGGCTTTAACACAAGGAGGATCTATGCCCGAGAAGATTGAAGAGCTGGTACGCGCTGCGCTTGCTGCGGCCCAGGAGGCCGGCGACCTTTCCGCATTTGAACTTGACGATTGCGCTATCGAGCGACCGGCTGACACTTCTCATGGCGAGTGGACCTCTACCATGGCCCTGAAGTCCGCCAAGCTGGCCCACTGCGCCCCGCGCAAGATCGCCGAGGCCATCGTTGCCCATATGCCCGAGGACCCCGCGATCGAGAAGGTCGAGATCGCAGGCCCCGGCTTCATCAACTTCTACCTCTCCGTTGCCGTCAAGAATGCCATCTTTGGCGAGGCTCGCGAGAAGGGTATGGACTTCGCTAAGTCCAACGTCGGTGGCGGCCTGAAGACCCAGGTCGAGTTCGTCTCCGCCAACCCCGTCGGCCCCATGCACATCGGCCATGGCCGCTGGGCCGCTCTGGGCGACTCCCTTTGCCGTGTGATGGACCACGCCGGTTACGATATCCAGCGTGAGTTCTACATTAACGACCACGGCTCTCAGATGAACACCTTCGGCAACTCCATCAGCACGCGCTATATGCAGCTTGCCGACATCATCGCCAAGCAGGGCGTGGATATCGACGAGGCTCACAAGCTGCTGATCGCCGACCGCGACGCCTTTGTTGCCGATGAGAACGACGAGCATCCCGAGGCCCATCCGTATCAGGACAACTTTGCCGAGACTCTGGGCAAGGACTCCTACGGCGGCGACTACATCATCGACGAGGCCGCCGAGTTCTGGCGCACCGACGGCGATAAGTGGGTCAACGCCGATCCGCAGGAGCGCATGGAGAGCTTCCGCGAGCGCGGCTATGTAAAGATGGTCGACAACATGCGCGACCTTTGCCATGCCGTTAACTGCGACTTCGATCGTTGGTTCTCCGAGCGCTCGCTGTATGTGAAGGACACCGAGGGTGAGACCGCCGGCACCTCCGCCGTCGACCGCGCCTTTGAGAAGCTCGACAAGATGGGCTACCTCTACACCAAGGACGGCGCCCTGTGGTTCCGCTCCACCGACCTGGGCGACGACAAGGACCGCGTGCTGATCAAGTCCGACGGCGAGTACACCTACTTTGCCTCCGACGTCGCCTATCACTGGGATAAGTTCCAGCGCGTCGACCACGTCATCGACATCTGGGGCGCCGACCACCACGGCTACATCGAGCGCGTCCGCTGCGTCTGCGATGCCTTGGGTTACCCCGGCAAGTTCGAGGTTCTGCTGGGCCAGCTCGTCAACCTGCTGCGTAACGGCAAGCCCGTCCGTATGTCCAAGCGCAAGGGCACCATGGTGACCCTGCAGGAGCTCGTCGACGAGGTTGGCTCCGACGCCGCTCGTTACACGCTCATCTCCAAGAGCTCCAACCAGATGGTCGACTTCGATATCGAGGCCGTCAAGAAGCGCGACAACTCCAACCCGGTCTATTACGTGCAGTACGCTCACGCCCGCGTGTGCTCCATCCTGCGTCGTGCCGCTGACGTTACGCCCGAGCAGGCTGACGAGATGGGCATGAAGGCCGTCGCCGCCAAGGCCATCGGTGAGAACGTCGATTACTCGCTGCTGACCGACCCGACCGAGCTCGCCCTTTCGCGTAAGCTCAACGAGCTCACCGACCTCATCGCCAGCTGCGCTCGCGACCGCGCCCCGTTCCGTCTGACGCACTTTGCCGAGGAACTCGCCGGCGACTTCCACAGCTTCTACGCTGCCTGCCAGGTTCTGCCGAGCGAGGGCCGTCCCGTCGACCCCGAGCTTTCGCGCGCCCGTCTGGCCGCTTGCGACGCCGTCCGCGTGACGCTCGCCCTGGTGCTCACCCTTGTTGGTGTCTCCGCTCCCGAGCAGATGTAAGCTACGGGTCATTTGACCGCGCAGGTTTGGTTTAACTGAGCCTTGAAAGCCCGATCTCCCACGGAGGTCGGGCTTTTTGCGTTTGGTGAGACTATTTGGTTTGCCGGGAAATGCTACCAAATCGCAACTATACCGGTTTACGGGGCTGAATCGCCAACTGGCGACCATGGTGCCAATAGCAAAATTAAACCCGCAGGTAGATGGCTTATTGTTTCTTGAAAATGCAGGGTATGGTTGGCTTGCAGCATTCTGGCCCCGTAATCCGGCATAGTTTTGATAATTGTCCCTTGGGGACGGGGGAAACGGATCATTTTTGTCTCGTGGAGGGGTGGTGGGATACCGTCCGCCACGAATTGGGCTCATCTCCTACGTTTGGACGCATATCCCGAACCATGCCGAAATGTACGATATTAAAAGCGCAGGTAGCAGACTCGTTGTTTTTGCTGTCTCTTATACACATCTCCGAGCCC
>UQIQ01000054.1 GCA_900541185.1 uncultured Collinsella sp. | reverse complement strand
CGTCGCCGCGCCCCGCAGTGCCCGCTTCCCCCGAGAACAATTATCAGTGCAGGTAAATCCCTTGCGCAAAAGCCATGTGCTCGCGATATCGCAAAAAGTCTACTCACTTAGCTGGCAACTGCACCAAACAGCTGGACAGAACGCCCATTTCCTGCATTTTCTCGCGCGCTGGCACCCCGCGCCGCCGCTACGCCATAATAGTTGGCGGACAAACGCGAGAGAAAGCAACCACATGGCACAGACCACGACAGATACTTCCGCCAGCACCGTTTCCGGCGCCGGCGCCGCCAGCTCGTTCTCGGGCGGCACGGGGACCGAAGCCGAATTCGGCTCACTCGGTGCGCTCTCCCCCACCTGGTGGGAGCCCGAGGACGGCAGCGAGCCCGAACCGTGGCTCACGCCCGACCAGGCCTTCGAACGCTTCTTTGAATGGACGAGCAATCGCGGTATTGAGCTGTGGGACCACCAGGAAGAGGCCCTCATGGATCTAGCCGCCGGTGACCATGTCATTTTGGGAACACCGACCGGATCGGGCAAGTCGCTTGTCGCGCTGGGCATGCTCTTTATGGGCATGGCGCAGGGCAAGTGCTGCTACTACACGGCTCCCATCAAGGCTCTGGTCAGCGAGAAGTTTTTCGACCTTGTGCGGGTGCTCGGCCGCGATAACGTAGGCATGATCACCGGCGACACGCATATCAACACCAAGGCACCCGTCATCTGCTGCACGGCAGAGATCCTTGCCAACGACGCACTGCGCGAGGGCGAAGATGCCGACGTGGGCTGCGTGGCCATGGACGAGTTCCACTACTTTGCCGACCCCGACCGCGGTTGGGCCTGGCAGGTGCCGCTGCTCACCCTGCCCCACACGCAATTTATGCTCATGAGCGCCACGCTCGGCGATGTCACTGCCATCGCCGCCTCACTCGAGGAACACACCGGCGCTGCTTGCGACTTGGTCGTCGATGCCCCGCGTCCTGTTCCGCTGAGCTACGACTATGTGACGACCTCCCTCGAGGGCACGGTCGAGCTCGCCATGCGCCGTGGAGAGGCCCCGCTCTATATCGTGCACTTTAGCCAGGACGCCGCCCTTGCGACGGCGCAATCCCTCGCCAACTTTGGCATTGCCAGCAAGGAGCAGCGCGAGGCTATTAAGGAAGCCGCCAAAGGCACGAGCTTCTCGACGGCCTTCGGCAAGATCCTCAAGCGCTTGCTTGGCTGCGGCGTCGGCGTGCACCACGCCGGTATGCTGCCGCGCTATCGCCTACTGGTCGAGCGCCTGGCACAGCAGGGCCTACTGCCCGTCATTTGCGGCACCGATACACTCGGCGTCGGCATCAACGTGCCCATCCACACCGTGGTCCTCACCGTGCTCACCAAGTTCGACGGTTACAAGATGCGTCGTCTGCGCGCCCGCGAGTTCCATCAGATTGCCGGTCGCGCCGGCCGCTCGGGCTTCGATACCGAGGGCATGGTCATCGCCGAGGCCCCGGAGCACGAGATCGAGAACGCCAAGCTCATGGCCAAGGCGGGCGACGACCCCAAGAAGCTCCGCAAGATTAAAAAGAAGAAAGCCCCCGAGGGCTTTGTCACCTGGAACAAGCAGACCTTTGAGCGCCTGATCGAGACGCAGCCCGAAACGCTCAAGCCGCGCCTGCGCATCACGCACTCCATGGTGATTAGCGTGGTCGAGCAGGGCGGCGACGCCCGTGCCCGCGTACACGACCTCATCGAGACAAGCCTGCAGACCCCCGAGGAAAAGGCCAAGCTCGAGGTTCGCGCCGACGAGATCTTCGCCACGCTCATCGATTCCGGCGTCGTCGTTCGCACCGAGGTGCCGCCCGCACCCGACGCCCCGATTGGCGCCGCACCAGACATCGACTATGCACTGACGGTCGATCTGCCCGAGGACTTTGCGCTCGACCAGCCGCTCTCGCCGTTTTTGCTTGCCGCGCTGGAGCTGCTCGACCCCGAGAGTGAGACCTATACCATGGACCTCATCTCGATGGTCGAGGCTACGCTCGAGGACCCCAAGCAGGTATTGCGCGCACAGGAGCGCGCCGCGCGCGACCGCGCGATGGCCGAAATGAAGGCTGACGGCGTCGAATATGAGGAGCGCTTGGAGCGCATTCAAGACGTCACCTACGAAAAGCCGCTCGAGGACCTGCTCGATGCCGCCTTCGACAAGTACTGCCAGGAAGTACCCTGGGCAAACGACTACCAGCTCTCTCCCAAGAGCGTCCTGCGCGATATGCTGGAGAGCGCGAGCGATTTTAAGGGCTATATCCAAAAGCTTGGCATCGCCCGCTCCGAGGGCATTCTGCTGCGTTACCTAGCCGAGGCCTACCGTTCTCTCGATCGCACCGTTCCCATTGAGAAGCGCGATGAGCGCTTGCGTGACATCATTTCGTGGCTCGGCTTTGTGGTGCGCTCGGTCGACTCGAGCCTGGTGGACGAGTGGGAGAACGCCGGCAACCCCGCTGCACTCGACGCCGCACCGCCGCAGGGCATCGACGAGGTCGTTGCGGACCGTCGCGGCTGCACGCTGTTGGTGCGCAACGCACTCTTCCGCCGCGTGACCCTTGCCGCCCGCGAGCACGTTCGCGACTTGGGCGAGCTCGATGAGGACTGGGGCATGAGCGAGGTCCGCTGGCAAAGGGCGCTCGACGCCTATCACGAGCAACACGAGGAAATCCTCACCGACGGAGATGCCCGCAGTGCCGCGATGTTTTCCATCGATGAATCCGACGAGAAGACCGATCACGTGTGGCACGTGCACCAGATCTTTGCCGACGAAGATGGCGACCACGATTTTGGCATCATGGGCGATGTCGATCTGGACGCCACGCAAGACGGCGGCGAGGTCATCTTCAAAAACTACCGCGTCGGCTTTATCGAGGACCTGCTCGAGGACTAGCCGTACATACTGGAACGAAGCGGGGCCGTTGGCAATATCGCCAGCGGCCCCGTTTTTGCACTATACGCTATCCCCTACTCGGCATCCTCGACCTCATACGAATCCGCCTCGGCGGGCTCATCGTTTGCCCCTGTCGCAGCCCCGCGCGCCTCGTCAAACGCTGCTTTCATGGTCTTGTTGCCCCACGTGAGCTTGCGAATGGTAAGATCGTCGGCCTTGTTGTGGGCCAGACGCAGATTCTCGGTACTGCGACGCAGATCATCCTTGGTCTTCTCGAGCTGCTTAATGGCAGCATCAATCTCCTTGATCGCCGACTCGAACTGCTTGCTCGCCAAGTTGTAGTTGCGCGAGAAGCCGTCCTTGAACTTCTCCATCTTGGCCTCGAAGTTCGTGACGTCGATGTTCTGCTGCTTGTACTCCGCCAGCTCCTGCTTATAGCGCAGCGAACCCATGGCGGCGTTGCGAAGAAGCGTGATCATGGGAATAAAGAACTGTGGGCGAATCACGTACATCTTCTCGTAGCGATAGCTCACGTCCACGATGCCGGCGTTGTAAAGCTCGCTCTCGGGTTCGAGCAACGTGCAGAGCACCGCGTACTCACAGCCTTTCTGGCGACGATCGTGATCGAGTTTCTTAAAGAAGTCCTCGTTTTTATGTTTGGTCGCGGTCTCGTCGTTCTCGTTTTTCATCTCGAACATAATCGAAATGACCTCGTTACCGCTTGCGTCGCACTCGCGGAAGATAAAGTCGCCCTTGGTGCCCTCGGACGCATCGTTATCCTTCTCGAAGTACGCGTTAGGAAACGCCGTCATGCGCAGACGGTTAAACTCGGTCTCGCAGTGCTGCTCGAGCGACTCGCCCACCATCTTGGTGGACAGGCGGACCTTCATGTCCTTAAGGCGCTCAATCTCTTCGTCCTTGTAGCGAATCAGGTCATCGCTCGCGCGCTTGGCCTGCGCAAGCTCGAGCTCGTGTGCCGCCTTGACCTGTTCCTCGCGAGAATCGCGCACCGCCAGCTCGCTCGTCAGTTTGGCACGCGCCTCATCGCGCTCTCGCTCCGCCGCGGCGACCGCCTCTGACAGGTTCATTTTTGCCATCAGTTCCTGCTCGCGCAGCTGGGCACGCAGGCCCTCGGCCTCTTGCTCGGACTGAGCCTTTGCGGCGGAAAACTTCTCTTGCACCTTCGCGCGATAGTCAGTAAGCGCGCGCTCGGCCTCGCTGCGAGCGGCATCGAGCTCACGCTGCGACTCTGCCGCGGCAGCGGCAAGCGCCATCTCCTGGGCCTTGTCCGCCGCGGCGAGCCTGGCCTGCAGCTCGGCAATCTGAGCGTCGCGTGCGGACAGGTCGTTTTGAGCAGCATTGCGTGCCGCCGCCTCGGCGAGTTTGGCTTCGTCATCCTTGCGCCCCAGCTGCGCACGCAAGTTGTCGATCTCGCGCTGCAGCTCGGCATTCTCCTTTTGAGCATCGGCGCGGGCCTCAACCGCCGCGCGCTGGCTTGCACTCTCGCGCTCTGCGGCAGCGCCCTCGAGCTTGGCGCGCAGCTCGGCAAGCTCGACATCGCGCTTGGCAACCTCTTGTGCCAACTCCTGCGCCGCAGCGTTCTTCTGCTCGACAAGCTGAGCGTCGCGTTGAGACTCCGCCTCCTGCAGGGCAGACGCCGAACGCGAACGCTCAAGCTCCAGCGCCTGCTCGCCCTCGCGCTGGACTGCCTTCACACGCTCGTCCAGGTCGCGCGAAAACTCGGCATCGCGTACTTGCTTGACGATATCCGCATAGCCGGACGCATCGACCTTAAAAACTTCGCCGCAATGCGGGCACTTAATCTCGTTCATAGCAGCTCCTCGATGGACGCAAATTTCGACCGCCTACACTCTACCGCGCCGCACGGACAAAAAAGGCGCCGCTGCCATAATGGCAACGGCGCCAGAGCCACCACAAAGGTGCCTGTCCCCTTTGTGGTGGCTCTGGCGCCCTATAACCCAAAGAAGCTAAGAATCTGATCACGGCTTACGGGCTTGTACTCGTTGGCATCGAGACCGACATCGTAGCGAAAGATAGGGCGCTCGCGATCGCGGTTGCGCACGTTGGTGCGGTCTCCCCTGCTGTGGATATGCCCGTGCAGCATGACGGCGCCACGCGCCTTGCCGTTCCAGCTGAGCATGGGGTAGTGGCTCATAACCAGACGATGGCCCTTGGCATAGCCGGGAGCAATCTCCAGGTAATCGCGCACGTCTTCCCAAATCTGCGGTACGTCGGAATCTTCCCAGTCGCCGTCATGGTTACCGCGGATGAGCGTCACGTTCTGGCATTCGATACGCTCGCGCAGGCGCACCGCCTCCGCCAGGGGCAAACGATAGGTAAAGTCACCCAGAATATAGAGGCGGTCGTCCGCAGCCACGCACTCATTGATGGCATCGATGACCTTGCGGTTCATCTCCTCGACCGAGTCAAACGGCCGGTCCATGTCGTGCAAGATATTCGTATCGCCCAGGTGCAGGTCGGCGGTAAACCACATCATCGTCTATGCCCTCATTTCGCAACGTGTTCAACTCGTGCTAAGTATACAGACGTAGCGATGCGGCGGTTATCCAAAGAGCCCGCCGAACAGTCCGCGGCGGCGCTTGTCTTGCTTTTTCGAAGCGTCACCCTGAGTTTTCTTGTCCTGCCGCATCTTACGGTCCTGTTCCAGCTCATCGTCATCGAGTAGCGCATCCCACTCAAACGGATCATCTGCCAGATCAAACAGGTCATCGTCATCAAACATGGCAGCCTCCATTGCCGACTAGCGAGCATCCACCACGTAGAGCCCAACGCGTACCTGATGCCACGGGCTGCGCTCGGGGGCAACCTGTTGCACGCGGGCCTCAAATACGTCCTCGTGGCCGTAATACATCATCAAGGACAGCGGGCCGACCTCGTTTCCCGGAACGTAGCCAAGTTTGGTCTTGCCATAGTAGATCGCAACTGCCTCGGGGTCATGGGGATTATCGCGCTCGGCGCACAGCGTCAGCTTATCGCCAACCTTAAGATCGCCCAGGACCAAGGCACCGTCGGCATACTGAAATCCTGCAATGTGAAATGACAGAAGAACACGTGAAGGCTCGTACATAGCAGCTCCTCTAACGGCCGGATAAACCGGTGTGTAACCTTATTGAGAAGTCTACGGTCCCGTGCGGACACAAATTCGCCCCACCCGCGCCTTTTCGACCGTTTGTCGCTACACCATCTGATTCTAATGCACAAACATGCGCACGAATTTGTGCTTCCAGCTTGCGTAGGGCGCATACCGAAACGGCACGTCCAGCCAGGTTGCCTTGTTCACGATACTCTTCTTGTGGCTAAACGTATCGAAGCTCTCGCGGCCATGGTACTGTCCCATGCCGCTCGCGCCCATGCCGCCAAAGCCCATATGACTCGTAGCCAGATGCATGATGGTATCGTTAACGCAGCCGCCGCCAAAGGGCACGTAGCGCACAAAGCGCTGCTGAACCTCGCGATCCTGACTAAAGATATACAGGGCCAGCGGCGTCGGACGATCCGTAATAAACGTCTCGGCCTCGTCTAGGCTCTCAAACGTCAGCACCGGCAAGATGGGGCCGAAAATCTCCTCCTGCATCACGGCGTCATCGGGGGACACGCCGTCCAAAATCGTCGGCTCAATCTTGAGCGATGCCTCACGCGCGGCACCTCCAAGCACGACCTTATCGAGATTGATCAGCCCGCGCACGCGCGCAAAATGCTTGGCGTTGACGATATGTCCGTAATCCTCATTGTCGAGTGGATGTTCGCCAAACATACGGCGGACCTCCTCCTTGATAAGGCCCAGCAGCTCATCGTGCACGCGCACGTCGACCAGCAGATAGTCGGGCGCTACACAGGTCTGGCCCACGTTGAGCCATTTACCAAAGGCGATACGCCGTGCCGCGACCTTCAAATTTGCCGTCGCATCCACGATGCAGGGGCTCTTTCCGCCCAGCTCAAGCGTCACAGGCGTGAGGTTTTTGCTCGCGCGCTCCATGACGAGCTTGCCGACCGGAACGCTACCGGTAAAGAAGATTTTGTCCCAGCACTCATCGAGCAACGCATCGTTCTCGGCGCGCCCGCCCTCGACAACCGTCACCAGGCACGGATCAAATGCCTCTTCACAGATTTGCTTGAGCACCGCGCTCGATGCCGGAGCATAGGCACTCGGCTTGATGACCACAGTATTGCCCGCGGCAAGGGCGCCGGCGAGCGGCTCGAGTGTTAGCAAAAACGGGTAGTTCCACGGAGCCATGATGAGCGTGACGCCATAGGGCACGGCTTGCGTTTTGCACACGCTCACGGCGTTAGCGAGATCGCACGGACGCAGGCGCGGACGACTCCATCGAGCCACGTGAGCGATCTGATGTCGAATCTCGGAAAGCGACGTGTCGATCTCGCACATATAGGCCTCGTCATGCGACTTCCCCAAATCGGTCTTGAGCGCATGGGCGATATCAGCCTCGTGGGCCCGTACTGCATCGCGTAAACTCACGAGCGCGCGACGTCGAGCATCGACATCAAACGTGGCGCGCGTCTTAAAGTAGGTGCGCTGATCGCCGACGATGCGCGCAATTTCCTCGGTGTTCATGGCAACCTCCTAGTTCTCGTCCTCAAACATACCACCTGCAACAACTTCGTACATATGCTCGAGCTCCAGGCGGTCCATCAAAAGCGGAACGGGGTACAGGGGATTGGCCTCGGCATCGGCATGCGCCGCCATCTGCGGAATGTCGGAGCGGCGAATGCCCGCCACATATTTGGGAATGTCCAAGGCGGCGTTCATTCGATCGACCCAATCGATAAAGGCCTCGGCCGCCAGGCTGTCCTGCGCGTTAGCCGGCGCGATACCGGCCATGCGGGCAAGATCGGCGAGCTTAGGAGCAGCAGCTTCGCCATAGGCGCGAAGCATATACGGCAGGATGATAGCGTTGGCCAAGCCGTGCGGAATCCCGTAACGCCCACCCAAGCTGTGTGCGATGGCGTGAACGTATCCAACATAGGAGCGCGTAAAGGCAACACCCGCCTTATACGCCGCCGAAAGCATATTGCGACGCGCACGCATGTCGTCGCCATGCTCATAGGCCTCGAGCAAATTGTCGTGGATGAGCTGCACCGCCTGTCGCGCCATCTTGCGCGTATAGGGCGTGGTGCTTCGCCCGATAAACGCCTCGACGGCATGCGTCAGGGCGTCCATGCCCGTCTGCCCCGTAATGGAGGCGGGCAGACCGAGCGTAAACTCGGGGTCGTGCGCCGCAAAGCGCGGGATAAGCACAAAGTCGTTAATGGGATACTTGTAGTGCGTCTCGTCATCGGTAATTACCGCCGCAAGCGTGACCTCGCTTCCCGTGCCCGCCGTGGTGGGAACGGCGATGAGCAGCGGCAGACGACGATGAATCCGCAGCAGCCCGCGCATCTTGTTGATGGGCTTGCTTGGCTGCGCAATGCGTGCGCCCACGCCCTTGGCGCAGTCCATGGCTGATCCTCCGCCAAAACCGATAATGGCCTGGCAGGCGCGCTCTCGATACAGGGACGCCGCCTCCTCCACATTCGAGACCGTGGGGTTCGCACGCGTTTCGGCATAGACCGTAACGCCAATCCCCTGAGCCGTAAGCGCACGCTCGAGTGATGCCGTGAGTCCCAAACGTGCAATGCCAGGGTCTGTCACGATAAGGACCTTCTGGATCGAGCGCTTTTGAAGCACCGCGGGCACATCCTCGGCATGCTCCAGAATGCGCGGCTCGGTATAGGGCAGGATCGGCAATGCAGTGCGAAAAACCGTCTGATATGTTCGGCACCAGGCACGACGGGCTAGATGCATAAAGGAAACTCCTTCATTTGTTGATAGGTCAACATTTGCTCGCCCGATTGTACTCAGCAAGAATCGCAGACGGCCTCCCAATCGTTAATCAATCAACATCTTCATATCTCGAAATTGTTTTATTAAAAATCATTCCTAATAGGCTTCACATTTGGTTGCATTTATGGATAATAGAACTCGTCAAGACGCACGTCCGGAGAGGGCCCTTACGGGACCGGACGAGCGCACAATCGCCATCGATCGAAAGGATCGAATCATGAAGTTTGTTTGCCCCGTTTGCGGTTATGTGGAAGAGTTCGACGGCGACCAGCTGCCCGAGGACTTTAAGTGCCCCCAGTGCGGCGTTCCCGGTTCTCGTTTCCTGAAGCAGGAGGAGGGTCAGCTCGAGTGGGCTGCCGAGCACGTCGTGGGCGTCGCCAAGATGGAAGGCGTCTCCGAGGACATCGTTGCCGACCTGCGCGCCAACTTTGAGGGCGAGTGCTCCGAGGTCGGTATGTACCTGGCCATGGCTCGCGTCGCTCATCGCGAGGGCTATCCCGAGATCGGCCTGTACTGGGAGAAGGCTGCCCACGAGGAGGCCGAGCACGCCGCCAAGTTCGCTGAGCTCCTGGGCGAGGTCGTGACCGACTCCACCAAGAAGAACCTCGAGATGCGCGTTGAGGCCGAGAACGGCGCCACCGCCGGCAAGACCGATCTTGCCAAGCGTGCCAAGGCCGCCGGCCTCGATGCCATCCACGACACCGTGCACGAGATGGCTCGCGACGAGGCCCGCCACGGCAAGGCTTTCGCCGGCCTGCTCAAGCGCTACTTTGGCTAAGCCAGCTGCCTGAGAGATAACCTCTAGCTCGATGGGGCCCGGACCGTATTGGTTCGGGCCTTTTCCGTGCCTCACAAACTTGTTAACTCCCTGAAATAGGACCGCCTTCGGCATAGGTTTCTCGTCAAAAACTAAGTGAGTAGACTTTTTGGAACTTGCCAAGCACGCCATCCATATTGCTTTATAAAGCCGCAGGTAAATGACTTGTTGCAAAACGGCCTGGTCGCCAAAGTGTCAAAAGTCTACTCACTTAGAACCGCAGCCGTCCACGATCGAGCAGTTTTGCGTCTAACGGGCATCTTTCCGTCGATTACTCCCAATTTTGTCCAGTCAACGAATAGTTCAGACCGGAGTAATGTCTCAGCCCTTTGCTCATCTGAGCTTTTATCACGATATTCAGCATCGAACATCCTGCATACGGCCTTAACGACCGCGCGGAATCTATCCTCATCGGATATCTGTCTGTGTGTCAGGAGAAGTACATCGTAGCCCATGGCTTGAAGGGCTGTCATGCGGTCAGCGTCACGCAAGCCATCCCCTGCGCGTCCGTGCGAGGCCTTTCCCTGACATTCAATGGCCACCTGTCGCCTGCCGTCCGGCGAAGACAGAAGTAGATCGATATACACACGGGACTTTCCCACAATCGCTCGAGCACTTGTGCTTAACGTCACTTCAACATTAAGCTCTATACCGCAAAACCCTTCGCCTCCCAGGGCTCGCGGCAGTCCAAGCAACAAATACGCCTCGACCTCAAAAGGCGACGCGGCACCCAATGGGACGAGTTGCGATACCGCCATAAATCTATTGCCGTAACGCACCCCGCAAACATCTGAACAAAAGCGGTCAAGGTCTCCGCCCAAAACCAAAGCGTCTCGACGCCATAAATTTGAGGCGGTGCCGCCCTCGGACGGACAGCGCACCCAACCGAACGTTGTCGAAATCGCGCCCGAATCAATTGCACGCGAAAGCTCCGCCTCAAGTGCCGCCGGCAGGGCACACACCGCAAACAAGCCACACATCTCCGCCAATACCAAAAGAAGCTGAAGATCCGTCAGATGCCGTGACATGATGAATGCCGTCAGTAGAGGAGACGTAATCAAAAATCCATGCTCCGTTTCCAGCACGGATTCCCTGGGGAGCTCACCAAGAAACAGCCGCTGCCTAATGCTGGCAGGACAAGTCCGTTTGTTTCTCGTCCGAACCAATGTATGCAACGGAAAACCGAGCGCGACCGCAGCCGTCGGGTTGCGGGCGAGATCATATCGCTGCCGGTCTTCTTCCGGTCGTGGAAGCGGCGGACACAAAGCGCGGACTTGAGGAGGCAAACGCCAGTACCTAAAAGCCGATATGTCACAAAGTAGATCCTTCATAGGCACAGGAAAACACGAATTTCAACCCAGTTAGTCACGCATTGGCGCGAACGCACCAAAAATGGCGCCGAACGGACTGCCAAGTTTTCAACAGCCCTCCCCAACTGGCCAAAAGCTTGCCAAGAGCTGGACGAAACCCTGTTGAAAACCCCATTTTTTCTCATGTAGAAGCTTTGCGCGGCAAGTGAGTAGACCTTTTTGAATATCCCGAGCAGGCCGGTCATCCTGCTTTTCAAAACCGCAGGTAGATAGCTTGCTACAAAACTGCCTGCTCGCCAAAGTGCCAAAAGTCTACTCACTTAGATTGCAGAGTGCCCCCCATTAGCTGTACTTCCAAGGCGTTAAGCGCTTTTGGACCCAAATCGTCATACTGGACAAGAATTTTAGTTGAGTCTTCAGGGGCAGACGCACCATCGGCACACCAAAAACAGTCACTGATATCGATAAATGGGATATTCGAGCGCGTGAGAGCCTGCGCAAAAGAGCTTCCGCCCGTTCTACGCTCCGCAACCACGGTGCAGTAAAGGCCCGCGTCTGCGTGTTCGATCGAGACTTCCCCTGCCGGAAACGCTTTCCGTACAAGCGCCGCTAGGCCATCACGCGCCTCGCGAGCACGAACGCGCACACGGTTCACATGCCGCTCGTAATCACCCGATTCCAGCAAACGCGCCAAAGCAACCTGGTCAACAGAGCTCACCGACGAGGCGTAGAAACCAAGGTTGCGCCTAAACCGCTCCATTAGCTCATCGGGCAACACCATGTATGCTAGACGCAACGCCGATGACACGCTCTTCGAAAATGTGTTGGTGTAGATAACCGACTGGGCGGCATCGATCGACGCAAGCGCGGGAATCGGCTTGCCGGCAAGGCGAAACTCACAATCAAAGTCATCTTCGATGAGATATCGACCTGGTCGCTCGGCGGCCCAGCTCAGAAGCGCATAGCGACGCGCAATGCTCGTCACAAGGCCGGTCGGATACTGATGGGACGGCATCAGATGAAGGACATCGGTCCCAGTTTTCTGCAGAGCGCTCAAGTCCACGCCCTCATCATCCAACGGGATATGTCGAACTTTGCAGCCCATAGCCTGATAGATGCGCGTCAGACGCAAATAGCCCGGATCCTCAACGGCATACACCTTGTCCGCGCCAAGCAACTGAACCAACATAGTATCGAGCAGCTGGGCGCCCGCGCCGATAACGATGTTGTTGGGGTCGGCATTCATACCCCTTGTCCCGCGCAGATGGTGAGCAATTGCGCGTCGCAGCCGAGCGGTGCCCTGCACCGGTGCGGGCGAAAAGATTTCGCGCTCGTCTTCGGATGCCAGCGTCGCCCGTAGCGCGCTTTGCCAAAGCCGCGCCGCCTCCAAAGCGGAAGGAGAAAGCGCATCGATTCGCTCGACCTGTCCGTTGACATCATGCACGCTGGGGCCCACAGAGACGGCATCTCGGTCGATGCCCTCCGAAGCCAAAGGCAAAACCGGTGCATCCGGAAGCTTGCAAGCGTAGTAGCCACGCCGCGGCTTTGAGCAAATATAGCCCTCGGCAAGTAACTGGCTATATGCATTCTCGATAGTAATGACACTGATTCCCAGATGACTGGCAAAGGCGCGTTTAGACGGCAGATGCTCCCCCGCCGCAATACGGCCAGCAACAATATCATCTCGAATTTGCTGGTAAACATACTCATAGAGCGATGCCTCGCCACGTTTTTCCAAATTGTAGTCAAGCATGAGTTTGCCACCTGACCTTATCGAGCTGTTCAATCTGGTATTAGGCTGACCTTATTATTATCTCGAAAACTGAGTATTTTGCCATACCCAGCTCCCCGATAGGATGTTCCGTCAAGCAATGCACATGCCAACCAAGGGAGCAACCATGGCAGAACAGAACAGCAAGGCCGACCGCGTCAAACTCAATCGCGAGCTCGCGCAGATGCTCAAGGGCGGCGTCATCATGGACGTTACCACGCCCGAGCAGGCACGCATCGCCGAGGAGGCAGGCGCCTGCGCCGTCATGGCCCTCGAGCGCATCCCGGCCGACATCCGTGCCGCAGGCGGCGTCTCGCGCATGAGCGACCCCAAGATGATCAAGGGCATCCAGGAGGCCGTCTCCATCCCCGTCATGGCCAAGTGCCGCATCGGTCACATCGTCGAGGCGCAGGTCCTGCAGGCCATCGAGATCGACTACATCGATGAGTCCGAGGTTCTCTCCCCTGCCGATGACGTCTATCACATCGACAAGACCCAGTTTGACGTGCCGTTTGTCTGCGGCGCCCGTGATCTGGGCGAGGCGCTGCGCCGTGTTGCCGAAGGCGCCACGATGATTCGCACCAAGGGTGAGCCGGGTACGGGCGACGTCGTTCAGGCCGTGCGTCACATGCGCAAGATCCAAAAGCAGATCCATGACGTTGTTGCCCTGCGCAACGACGAGCTCTTTGAGGCAGCCAAGCAACTGCAGGTTCCGGTCGAGCTGGTGCGCGAGGTCCATGCCACGGGTAAGCTTCCCGTCGTGAACTTTGCCGCCGGCGGCGTAGCGACCCCCGCCGACGCCGCGCTGATGATGCAGCTGGGCGCCGAAGGCGTGTTTGTCGGCTCGGGCATCTTTAAGAGCGGCGACCCCGCCAAGCGCGCAGCCGCCATCGTCAAGGCCGTGGCAAACTTCACCGATGCCAAGCTCATTGCCGAGCTTTCAGAGGACCTGGGCGAGGCCATGGTGGGCATCAACGCCGACGAGATCGAGATTATCATGGAAGAGCGCGGGCGCTAGTCCAGCAGAAAGGATCGCACATGAGCGATTATGCAGACCAAACGGTCGCCGTGCTGGCGGTCCAAGGCGCATTTGCCGAGCACGAGGCAAGACTATTCGAGCTTGGCGCACACTGTATTGAGCTGAGGCAGGCGGCTGATTTGAAGCAGGACTTTGACCGTCTGGTACTTCCCGGCGGCGAGTCTACCGTTCAAGGGAAGCTGCTTGATGAGTTGGGCATGCTCGAGGAGCTTCGTGCCCGTATCGCTGAAGGTATGCCCGTCCTGGGCACCTGCGCCGGCCTGATTCTACTGGCTCACGACCTTGCCGCCCATGACGATAAGGGCACGCCGCGTCTGGAAACCATGGATGTACTTGTCGAGCGCAATGCCTACGGCAGGCAGCTCGGCAGCTTTCGAACCAAGGGGCAAATAGCCGGCATCGACGGTGAAGTGCCGCTGACGTTTATCCGCGCGCCCCGCATCGTCGAGGTCCACGGCGACGCCAAGGCCTTAGCGAAAGTCGACGGTCGTATTGTCGCCGCCCGTCAGGGCAACCAGCTCGGCGTAACCTTCCACCCCGAGCTCGACGACGATACCCGCCTCCACGAACTGTTCCTACAAATGTAGGCATCGAAATCAACAAACGAAACGAGAGTGGATGATCTCCCACTTTGAGCTTGAATGCAGGCTCAAACCGGGAGATCATCCACTCTTGTTCTATGTAGTCGTTTAAGAACGTCCCCAATGACTACAAGGAGTGTCCCAAGCTGCCGGCAGAAAAGGAACGTCCCTAACTGCCGCATCCGGGGCAAGACAACGCCGCAGGCAGAGGACGGACAGCGAGCGGGTCGCATTTGAGGCAAGGTGACGTGAAACGAAAGGGCACTGACCTTCTGGTCGCGCCCTTGAAGTTGAACGTCAGATTGTCCAAATGCGGCCC
>UQIQ01000053.1 GCA_900541185.1 uncultured Collinsella sp. | reverse complement strand
GCCTAAAACCAGGAACTATTTCACCGCAACTTAGAAGGGGATGGGGGTTAGCTGCGGGGTTGGTGGCGGAGCTTGTCGATGGTGGAGTCGGTGCTTCGGCTGCGGGCTTCGGCGGCGCGGTCGCGGGCGTCGGCTGCGGTTTGGCGCTTGCGGCGGTAATCGATCATGCCTTGGATGATGGGCTTGCCAAAGCTCACGACGTCGTCGTTATAGATGGCGGTACGGGCGGCAAGCAGACAGTCGGTAAAGTCCATATGCGTTTTGCCGAACAGTTTGACGGCAAGGGCGACAACGGTGGGCTCGTCGACCATGACGTCATCGAGCAGCCTTTTCATGGCCGCAGCAATCTCAAAGCGGGGAACCTTATAGACGTCTCGCAGTGTGACCACGACGTGTGTGATGATTTCGGGGTAGACGCGAGCGGTGCGCGTGGCGATGACCTTGGCGGCGCGCGGTGAAAGAACTTCGTCGTCGTCAAGCAGATAGCGCAGGATGACGGTCTCGTCGATGATGGTGCTACTCATGGATATCTACTTCCTCGGGGCCCAAAATCGAATCGTCACTTTCTGTGGCAAGGTATTCAATCCAGGCATTGCGCTCCTCGGCGCGGCGATTGGGGTCACCATATGCTTTGAGCGATCCATAGGCGGCGGTGCCGTCCTTTGAACGCACGGCGACCGGCTGAAAGGGGAGCTTGCGCATCAAAATGCTCTGCGCGACAAATAGACGGACGGCCTCGGCAAGCGATGTGCCCATGGCGTCGTAGAGATGTTCGGCATGCTGCTTGTCTTCCTCGCGAATGCGCACCTGCAGGATGGCTCGTTTTTGAGTCGATGACATCACTGGCCCCCTTAATGAGCGTGCAATATAGTCGGTCAAATGCGGCATGTGCCGATACTTGAGCATCTTATAACGATTACTTTATTTCGCTCAAGTAAATAACCATTAACTTGAATACAAGCGTAGTACATCTAAAATGAGAGCGCGTAAAAATCTCTGAGGCGTACGCATGTAATACACTCACCTTTATAGCTTCTAGAGAATAATTCCAACCTGCCAAAACCCCTGCAATACACCCGTATTGCAGGGCCTATGCTCAAGTTTGCCACCTGCAACTGCGTATATTTAGCCTGTATATCGTTGGAGGAATTCTATCGAAGTGCCTGTTTCGCCGCATGCACTCGATACGTCGATGCCGGACCACGGGCGGTCCGGGGCTACGTCGACAGAATCTCTCCGGCATGGGATTCAGGAGGGAGTGAACAACATGGGCAATAAACGAGTCGTGGCTGATTCCTCGCGCTGCATTGGGTGCCAAACCTGTATGGCGGCGTGCATCGAGGCACACGATATTCCCGGCAACATCGCCGCACCTCGCTTGCGCGTAACGCGCACCTACGAGATTTCCGCGCCGGTGGCATGTCACCACTGCGAGGACGCTCCGTGCGCCAAGGCCTGCCCCACGGGCGCCTTGTTCTTTGATCCAAAAAACCATCGCATCGGCGTCAACGAGGACAACTGCATCGGCTGCAAGAGCTGCGTCATGGCCTGCCCCTTTGGCGCCGTGAGCGTTGCGACCACGCAGGTCCCCGTCTTGATGGGTGATGTGCGCGTGGGTTCGCAGACCAAGAGCTTCGTGCTCAAGTGCGACCTGTGCGTGGACCGTCCCGGCGGTCCGGCGTGTGCCGAGGCGTGCCCGACCAAGGGCCTCACCCTGGTAGACGAGGAGCGCCTGGCAGAACTGACTGCCGAGCGTGCCCGCGCCACCATCGAAAACGAGGCGTAAGCGTCGGGACGACAGGCCCAATGATTGTCAAATTAAATACCGAGCATTCGGTAGCAGAAAAAGGAAGGAGGGTGTCATGGAGAAGCATAAAGTGATCTGCCCGTACTGCGGCGCCGGTTGCCAGTTCAACCTCCTGGTCCAAAACGGCCAGGTCGTGGGCACCGAACCGCTCAACGGCATCACCAACCAGAGCGAGCTGTGCCTTAAGGGCATGAGTGGCTACGACTTCATCAACGACACCAAGATCTTGACTCCTCGCGTACTGCACCCGATGATCCGTCGCACCAAGGGCGCGGATCTTGAGCGCGTAAGCTGGGACGAGGCACTGGATTTCACCGCATCTAAGATGCAGGCCATAATTGACGAATATGGTCCTAACGCTGTCATGACCACCGGCTCCTCGCGAGGCGGCGGCAATGAGGCGAATTACGTCATGCAGAAGTTTACGCGTGCGTGCATCGGCACCCACAGCGTGGACAACTGCGCCCGTACTTGACACGGCCCTACTGTCCTCGGTCTGATGGACACGGTTGGTTCAGGTTGCATGTCATGCTCCATCCCCGGCATGGAGGATGCGGGCTGCATTTTCCTCTTCGGCTATAACCCTGCCGATTCGCACCCCATCGTCGCAAGGCGTATCGTGCGAGCCAAAGAAAAGGGTTGCAAGATCATTGTCGCCGACCCGCGCCATATCGAAACCGCGCGTATCGCCGATATCTACCTTCCGATCAAGAACGGTTGCAACGTCGCGTTCCTCAACGCCTTTGCCAACTGCTTGGTCAACGATGGCCTCTACGACAAGGAATTCGTCGCCGAGCATACGAACGGCTTTGACGAGTGGTGGGAGACCATCAAGAACTACACTCCCGAATCCGTACAGGACATCACGGGTGTCGAGCCCGCGTTGATCCACCAAGCTGCCGAGATGTACGCCACGGCGAAGCCCTCTGCCATCATTGGCTGGGGTATGGGCGTATGCCAGCAGAAGCAGAACCTGAAGACGGTGCATACCATCGCCTCCATCGCCTGCGTTGCCGGCCAGATCGGCAAACCCAATTCCGGTCTCGCGCCCGTGCGTGGCCAGAATAACGTCCAGGGCTCCTGCGATATGGGCATGCTGCCCAACCTGTACCCTGGCTACCAGAAGGTTACCGACCCGGCAGTGCGTGCCAAGTTTGCCAAGGCTTGGGGCGTACCCGAGGAAAAGCTCCCGCTCGAGGAGGGCTACAAGCTCACCGACCTGGGTCACCTGGTCGACGAGGGCAAGGTGCACTGCTTCTACAACTACGGCGAGGACCCGGTGCAGACCGAGCCCGATTCGGCCGGTATGCGCAAGACGCTCTCCGAGCTGGATCTGTTCATTTGCCAGGACATCTTTATGACGCAGACGACCATGCTCGCCGACGTCATCCTGCCTGCCACCTCTTGGGGCGAGCACGAGGGTGTCTTTACCGCATCCGACCGTAGCTTCCAGCACTTTGACGCGGCCGTTCCGCCCAAGGGCGAGTGCCGCCACGACTGGGAGATCTTTGCGGACCTGTCCACGCGCATGGGCTATCCCATGCACTACGACAACACCGAGCAGATCTGGAACGAGTGCATTAGCCTGTGCCCCAACTTTGTGGGCGCGACCTACGAGAAGATGGCTCCCGAGGGCGGCTACGCCCAGTGGCCGGTCAAGAGCACCGATGTGAACGACCACGGTACGCCCGACATGTTCGCTGGTGGCAAGTTCACCACCAAGGACGGCCGCGCCAACCTGATGGCGCACGATTGGGAGGCGCCCTCCGAGCTTCCCGACGATGAGTACCCGCTCATTCTGTGCACCGTCCGCGAGGTCGGCCACTACAGCTGCCGTTCGATGACCGGCAACTGCAAGACGCTGGCGCTGCTCGCCGACGAGCCCGGCTTTGTCCGCATGAATCCCGCGGACGCCCAGGCGCGTGGCATCAAGAACGGCGACATCGTCTCGATCCACAGCCGCCGCGGCCAGGTATACAGCCGCGCCGACGTGAGCGACCGTATCAACAAGGGCACGGTCTATATGACCTACCAGTGGTGGATCGGCAAGTGCAACGAGCTGACCATGCACAAGGTCGACCCGGTCTCGCATACGCCCGAGGACAAGTTCTCCGCCTGCCAGGTCGACGCCATTGCCGACCAGGTTTGGGCAGAGGGCGAGGTGGAGCGTCAGTACACCGAGCTCAAGCAGGCTCTGGTCGACGCCGCCGCTCCCCAGGACGTTGAGCCTGGCGCCGCCAAGTTCGACGACGAGACGCACGTGAATCAAATCGTGTAGTCCCGTTCTCGTTGGCTTTTTTGGGCCGGGCGTCCCGTACGTTCGGGAGCCCGGCCCGTTATTTTGAAAGGAAGTGGGAATGAACCGCTTCATCGACATCAACCCGGAGAGGTGCATCGGCTGCGGAACATGCCAGTCCGCCTGTGCCGACGCCCACCGGATGCAGGGTCTTCAGGATACGCCGCGCCTGGCGCTCGTGAAGACCGGCGGTATTTCGGCCGCCCTTGCCTGCCACCATTGCGAGGGTGCCCCCTGCGCCGAGGTTTGCCCGGTGAATGCCATCGAGCACGATGGCGACCGCATCCACGTCAAGGAGCAGGAGTGCATCGGGTGCAGGCTGTGCGCCATCGCGTGCCCCTTCGGAGCCATCCATCCCGATGGCACGTCTATCGCCGGTGTCGCTGGCATGTGCGACCCGACGCCTTCGTATCCTAAGTCCCTGAGCAGCCTGCTTACGTGGGCTCCCGGCCAGTACACCTGCGCCGTCAAGTGCGACCTGTGCGCCTTCGATCCGGACGGCCCGCATTGTGTGGCGGCGTGCCCCACCAAGGCGCTGACCGTCATGGGCGGCGCGGCCGATCGCGAGCTCGACGAGGCCAAGCGCCTGCGCTCGATCGAAAACGGTCCGGTCGTCGACGTTACCGCTGTGGCCCAGGGCCTGTCCGAGAAAGCAGAAGGGAGCGTAAACAATGGATAGCATGACGCTGTTTATCGCATCGCTTGCCGTCTCGTGCATCGGTGCGCTCGCCTCGGTTCTGCTGATCAAGGCCGATAACGCCGCCAAGACCGCCGGCTGCCTTATCGGCGCCGTCGCCGCGGTGCTTTCGTTTGTGGCCGGTATCCAGGCCGTGCTGGGCGATGTCACGTCGGTCGACACCATCGTGTTCTTCCCGTTTGCCCATTTCCAGCTGCTGCTCAATCAGCTGTCCGGCCTGTTCGTGGCGCTCATCTCGGTGCTCGCGTTTGCCGGTTCGATCTACGGTCTCAACTATTTTGATGAGTACCCGGGCAAAAAGGGCCGCGCCGGCTTCTTCTTTAACACCTTCGTGGCGTCCATGATGCTCGTCATCACCGCCGACAACGTGTTTTGGTTCCTGGTCGCCTTTGAGCTCATGTCGCTGACCTCGTACTTCCTGGTCGTGATCGAGGAGAACGAGAACTCCATCCATGGCGGTTGGCTCTACTTTGTGATCGCGCACGTGGGCTTTGTGCTCATCATGGCGAGCTTCCTCACCATGACCAACTGCGCCGGTGGCTCGTTTGCCTTTGCGGATTTCCGCGCCACGCAGTTTAGCCCCGCGGTTGCATCCGTGTGCTTCGTGCTCGCCTTCTTTGGCTTTGGCGCCAAGGCCGGTATTATCCCGCTGCACGGCTGGCTGCCCAAGGCACATCCCGAGGCGCCGTCCAACGTGTCGGCCCTCATGTCCGGCGGCATGATCAAGATCGGTATCTTCGGTATCCTCAAGGTTGGTCTCGACCTGCTCTCCGCCTCGGGCGTTCAGGTCTGGTGGGGCCTTATGGTCATGGTCTTCGGTGCGATCTCGTCGGTCCTCGGCGTGGCCTTCGCCCTGCAGGAGCATGACATCAAGCGCCTGCTGGCCTATCACTCCGTCGAGAACATCGGCATCATTCTGCTCGGCGTCGGCGCCTCCATGGCCGCCATGGCGCTCAACTCTGTCGGCATCGCCGTCCTGGCTCTGATGGCCGCCCTCTACCACACGTTTAACCACGCGATGTTTAAGGGCGAGCTGTTCTTGGGCGCCGGTGCGCTGCTGTACTCCACGGGTACCCGCAATATGGAGAAGATGGGCGGCCTGTTCCGTCGTATGCCGGCAACGGCCATCTGCTTCCTTGTTGGCGCGCTTGCCATCTCGGCCATCCCGCCCTTCAACGGCTTTGTGTCCGAGTGGTTTACCTATCAGTCGCTGTTTAATGCCGCCATGCAGGGTGACAAGGCCGTCATGATCGTGGCCGTGTTCGCTGCCGTCGCGCTTGCCATTACCGGCGCGCTGGCTGTCACGTGCTTCGTCAAGGCCTATGGCGTCTCCTTTTCCTCCGCGCCCCGCTCCGAGGCCGCGGCCAATGCCAAGGAGGTTCCCGCCCCCATGGTGTTTGCGCAGGGCCTGCTCGCGGCCATCTGCGTCGTGCTGGGCATTGGCGCTCCCGTGATCGCGCCCGTGCTGGTCGATGTCGCCGCGTCCGTGCTGCATCCGTACGGTGGCGTGTTTGCCGCCGAGGGCATGGAGCTCATGAACCAGTACTCCGGCGCTGCCACCTCCACGCCCGCGATCGCCATTGCGCTCGTGGTGCTCGTCGGCCTTGCCTGCGGTTATCGCAAGCTCAAGACCGTCGGCAAGGTGCAGAAGTCCCAGCCGTGGGCATGCGGCTATGCTCCCAACGAGCATATGCCCGTCGTGGCCACGACCTTTGCCTCCGAGGTGTCCTGGTTTATGCAGCCGCTCTACACGCTGCGCGACCGCTGCACGGCCGTCTGCTGGTCCATCGCGCACTTCTTCCAGAAGCTCACCGGTGTGGCCGAGGCTGTGGAGCCCGTACCCGACAAGGTTCTCGTCGATGCCCCGCATAAGGGTGTCGAGAAGCTCGCCGACCTCGCGACTAAGCTCGAGGGCGGCAACTACAGCATCTATATCTGCTACATCGTCGCGGCACTCGTGGTGTTCCTCGTGCTCGCCGTGCAAATGGGTTAAGGAGGGGAGAGCATGAACAACATCGTACTTGCCGTTCTGCAGGGCGTGGTCGTCATGGCCGTCGCACCGTTCTTCTCCGGTCTCGGCCGCGTGATCCGCGCCAAGATGCACAACCGTCGCGGCCCCAGCATCATGCAGGACTATCGCGACCTGGCCAAGCTCTTTGCGCGCCCCGAGTCCCAGAGCGAGGATGCGAGCTTTGCGCTGCGCATCATGCCGCCGCTGTTCTTCGCCGTCGCCTTTATGCTCGCGATGGGTCTGCCGCTCTTTACGGCACAAAGCCCCATCCCGGTCTTTGGTGACGCCATCACCATCATGTACAGCCTGGCGCTCGCCCGCTTCTTCTTCGCCCTCTGCGGTGTGGATTCGTCCAACGCCTACGCCGGTATCGGCGGCGTCCGCGAGCTGCTCATGAGCGTGCTCATCGAGCCGTCCATGCTGCTGGCGCTGTTTGCCGCCGCCCTGGTGTGCGGCTCCACCGACATCGCCACCATGGGTCAGCACATCATGACGGGCGCCATCGACGCGCCGGTCGCCGTGATCCTCGCCGGCATTGCCTTTGCGATTGCCTGCTACATGGAACTCGGCAAGCTGCCGTTTGACCAGGCCGAGGCCGAGCAGGAGCTCCAGGAAGGTCCGCTCGCCGAGCTTTCCGGCCCGTCGCTTGCGATGGCCAAGCTCGCCATGTCCATGAAGCAGGTCCTTGTCGTCGCCTGGTTCTGCGCGATCTTCATCCCTTGGGGCGAGCCCGCGACCGTGGGCGCTGCCGCCGTTCTGGGCGCGGTCATCTTCCTGGTGAAGTGCCTGATCGACTTTGTCGTATGCGGCGTGATCGAGAACTCTTGCTCGCGCTCGCGTTTTAAGGTGCTTGGCAATCAGACCTGGGCCGTCGTGGGCATCGCCGTTCTGGCGTTTGTCTTCGTGGTCGTCGGCGTGTAGGAGAAGGGAGAAACAATGTCATTTGCAGTCAGTCTGTCCCTTCTCGGCTTGGTCGCTATCGCGGCCCCGATGGTGGCCTCGGTGCTCGTCGCCCTGTTCCCCCGTCCGTACGCCAAGTGGTTCAGCGTTTTGGGTGCCGCCGTCTCGACGGTCTGCACCATCGCCCTCGCCGCGAATTTCGCTGGCGCCGGCATGCCCGACACGCAGGTCCCCCTGATCTCGTTTGGGCAGACCCTCGTCATGGGATTCACCTTCGATCGCATGAGCACGCTGCTCGCGCCCGCCTTTGTGGGTATCGGCCTGCTTGTCGTGATCTATTCGATTCCCTATATGAGCGAGAATAACCGTGAGCATCCCGACGCGCCGCGTCGTCGCTTCTACGCGTACCTCGCGACCTTCATCGGCGCCATGGCCGGCCTCGTGTACAGCTCGACCCTTTTGGGCCAGCTCGTGTTCTTTGAGATCACGGGTGCCTGCTCTTGGGGCCTCATTAGCTACTACATGACGCCTACGGCCAAGAAGGCCGGCATGAAGGCCCTGATCATCACGCATATCGGTGCGCTCGGCCTGTATCTGGGCGCCGCCATCGTGTTTGCTCACACCGGCACCTTCGCCATTACCGCGATTGCCGGCCTCGACGCCAAGCTCAAGGCTATCGTCCTTTTGCTCGTGCTGTTTGCGGCCTGGGCCAAGTCCGCACAGGTCCCCATGTACATGTGGCTGCCTTCGGCCATGGAGGCGCCGACGCCTGTTTCGGCTTACCTGCATGGCGCCTCGATGGTTAAGGTCGGCGTGTGCGTGTTCGCGCGTGCACTCGTCTCTGCCGGCGAGATTCCCGAGATCGTGGGCTGGGTCGCCATTATCGACGCCATGGTCACCATGCTCTTTGGTTTCCTTATGTACCTGCCGCAAAAGGACATGAAGCGCCTGCTGGCCTTCTCCACGATCGCCCAGCTCTCCTATGTGTTCTTTGGTCTGGGCCTTTCGGTCTTTGGCAGCCAGCTGGCTTTTGACGGTGCCGTGTGCCACATCTTTAACCACGCTTTCGCCAAGACCCTGTTCTTCCTGATCGCCGGTTCGTTCTCCTTTACGCTCGGCACGCGTATGCTGCCCAAGCTTCGCGGCATCGTGAAGAAGTATCCGATCTCGGGCGTGGGCTTCGGTGTCGCGGCGCTCGCCATTGCCGGCGTGCCGCCCATGAACACGTTCTTCTCGAAGTTCCAGATCATCGCCGGTGGCTTCTCTGTGGGTGCCGGCAACGTCGCGATCCTGGTGCTCGTGTGCATCATGGTCGCCGAGACCGTCGCCACCTTTGCCTGGTTCCTCAAGTGGATGGGCTATTGCCTGCCCGGCGAGCCGAGCGAAGAGGTCGCTGCGGGAGCCCCGCTTCCCCGCGCGATGGCGTTTGTGTTCATCGTGCTCATCATCATGGTCATCGTCAGCGGCCCGCTTTCGGCCAGCTGGATCGGTTAGGAGGTAGAACGACATGGGTTATTCGATCGTCAACATCCTTGGCGGCCTTCTGATCGTCACGTCCACCATGGTGGTTGTCTCCAAGAACATCAAACATTCCATCCACTGGTATGCGGTGCAGTCGCTGGTGCTCGTGGGGCTTCTCGCCACGCTCGGTGTCACCACTGGTGCGCAGGAGCTGCTTATGTGGGCTGGATCTGCCTTTATCACCAAGGTCGTCCTGGTCCCTTACATCCTCAACCGCGCATACAAGAAGATGGGCGAGCCGAGCGACGCATCGCTCAAGGCCGGCCTTAAGCCCGCGTGGGCCATCTGCATCATCGCCGTGGAGGTCGCGATCTGCTTTGCCGTCGTGACGCAGATCAGCCTGCCCACGGCCGAGGTCGCAACGCCTGCGCTCGCTATTAGCTTCGCTCACTTCTTTGTGGGCCTCACCTGCATCATCTCGCAGCGCAACATCATGAAGCAGATCTTTGGATACTGCCTTATGGAAAACGGCAGCCACGTGACGCTCGCGCTTTTGGCCCCCACCGCTCCCGAGATCATCGAGATCGGTATCGCCACCGACGCCATCTTTGCCGTCATCATCATGTCCATCGTCGTGCGTCGCATCTGGGACGACTCCCACTCGCTCGATGCGCGCGACCTGTCCGAGCTGAGGGGGTAGTCCATGGAAACGTTGATTCTCGCCCTGCTCGCGACTCCTTTGGTGTTCTCGCTGGTCATGGCGTTTTTGCCCAAGAATACGTCATATAACGTATTTGCCGGTCTCAACCTGGTCTCCGTCGCAGCCGTACTGGTGCTGTCGATTATGACGGCCGGTGACGTCCTTATGAGCGGCGAAACCGCGAGCGCTCTTGGCCTGTGGCTCCACCTCGATTCGCTGGGCGCCATCTTTGTGCTGCTCATCGGCTTTATCGGTTTTCTTACGGGGCTGTTCTCGCTGCCCTATGTAAAGGCCGATATCGAGGAGGGCTCCATGCCCGCCGAGCGCGCCAAGCAGTATTTTGCGCTGTTTAGCCTGTTTGTGTTCACTATGCTGCTCGCGTGCCTGTCCAACAACATGATCCTCACGTGGGCCGCCGTGGAGGCAACCACGCTTTCCACCGTGTTCCTCGTGGGTATCTACAAGAACAAGACGGCCCTCGAGGCTTCTTGGAAGTATGCGATGGTCTGCACCGCCGGCGTGGCCTTTGGCCTGTTCGGTGCGCTGCTGATCTACGCCAACGCCGCCGACGTGATTCCCAATGCCCACGAGGCCGCGTTCCTGTCGTGCGTGCTGCCGTATGCCGACCAGTTCGACCCGACGCTCATGCGCCTTGCCTTTGCGTTTATCGTGATCGGCTTTGGCACCAAGGCCGGCCTGTTCCCCATGCACACTTGGCTGCCCGATGCCCACTCCCAGGCCCCGAGCCCTGTCTCGGCCCTGCTTTCGGGCGTGCTGCTTAAGTGCGCCATGCTTGTGATCATGCGCTTCTACGGCTTTACTATTCAAGCCGTGGGCGCCGAGTATCCGCAACTTTTGCTGTTGATCGTCGGCACGCTGTCCATTTTGGTGGCGGCACTTTCGATGTTTCGCCAGGACGACCTCAAGCGCCGCTTTGCGTACTCGTCTGTGGAGAACGTGGGCGTTATTGCCCTGTGCCTGGGTATCGGTGGCCCGCTGGGTATCGCCGCGGCCCTGCTGCACTGCGTGTTCCACGGCTTTACCAAGACGCTTGCCTTCTGCGTGTCCGGCAACATCCAGCACGCTTTTGGCACGCGTAGCCTGGCCAAGATCCAGGGCGTCGTCGAGGTTGCCCCCGCAACCGCCGCGCTCGCCGTCCTGGCGCTGCTCGGTCTTGGTGCCTTCCCGCCCTTTGGCATGTTTATCTCCGAGTTCCTGACTTTTGTCGCCGGTGTTACCGCCGGTCCCATGTGGCTGGTCGTCGTGGTCGCCCTCGGTCTTACCGTGGCCATCTCCGCGCTCACCCGTATCGCACTCAAGTCGGTATTCGGCCATGCGCCCCAGGGCATGGGCAAGCATGAGGCCCCGGCGCTCATGCTTATCCCCGAAATCATCCTGGCTGTCATGATCTTGTGGTTTGGCATCGCCACCCCGCTGCCTCTCGTGCACGGTGTGGAGACCGCGACCGGCATCGTGCTCGAGCAGAGCACCGAGGAACTTCACGCGACGCCGATGTACCGCGCTGTGTTCGGTACCGAGACCGCTCAGAGCGAGGTGGAGTAACGAATGATTGAAACTGAGAACAAGGTGTATGCCCGTCGCTGCGAGAGCCATGTCGAGGCCCTGCGCTGCGCCGTTCCGGGCTGCATCGAGAAGGTCGAGTGGCAGTGCGAGGACCAGCTGACGATCACCGTCAAGCTGGACCGTCTGCCCGAGGCCGTCCACTACCTGTACTACGAGCGCTACGGCTGGATTCCCGTGATTGTCGGCAACGACGAGCGCTCCCTGTGCGGCCGTTACGCCGTGTACTACGTCATCTCCATGGAGGGGGAGGACCCCGGCTGGGTTACCGTGCGTGCCGAGGTCGACCCCGCCAAGATGACGTTCCCGTCCGTGACGCCGTTCGTCCCCGCCTGCGTGTGGGGCGAGCGCGAGCTGCGCGATATGTTCGGCCTGATTCCCGAGGGTCTGCCCGACCGCCGTCGCCTGGTGCTTCCCGACGATTGGCCCAGCGGGCTGTACCCGTTGCGCAAGGATTCGATGGATTACCGTTTCCGCCCCGCCCCCGCGAGTGACATGGAAAACTACGAATTCTTGGCCGACACCAAGGGCAAGGAGACCACGCTCGTCCCCATGGGACCGTTGCACATCACCTCCGACGAGCCCGGCCACTTCCGCCTGTTCGTTGAGGGCGAGACGATCGTCGATGCCGACTACCGTCTGTTCTACGTGCACCGCGGCATGGAGAAGGTCGCCGAGACGCGCCTGAACTATGACGCCGTGACGTTCCTCGCCGACCGCATCTGCGGCATCTGCGGCTGCGCCCACTCGGTGGCCTATGCCGAGGCCGTCGAGCGCGCCCAGGGCATTCATGTCCCGCCGCGCGCCCAGTACATCCGCGCCATCATGCTCGAGGTCGAGCGTCTGCACTCACACCTGCTCAATATTGGCCTCGCATCGCACTACACCGGCTTCGACTCCGGCTTCCAGCAGTTCTTCCGCGTCCGCGAGAAGTCCATGGACCTGGCCGAGAAGCTCTCCGGTCACCGCAAGACCTACGGCCTCAACGTGATCGGCGGCGTGCGTCGCGACATTTTGGCCGAGCAGAAGCTCTCCACGCTCACGACCATCCACCAGCTGCGCTCCGAGGTTCAGGAGCTCGTCGACGTCTTGCTCTCCACGCCCAACTTTATTGAGCGTACGAGTGGCATCGGCATCTTGGACCGCAAGATCGCACGCGACTTCTCGCCGGTCGGCCCGCTCATGCGTGGCTCGGGCTATGCCCGCGACGTGCGCTTCGACCATCCCTTCGACGGCTACGCCGATCCGGACGTTCAAAAGATGCACGCCGCCACGGCTGACACCTGCGATGCCTTCGGCCGTACCGCCGTTCGCATCCAGGAGGTCTACGATTCGATCGATATGATCGAGACCATGCTCGAGAACTGCCCGTCGGGCCCCATCCTCACCACGGATTGGGAGTACACCCCGCACAAGTACGCCATCGGTGCCACCGAGGCGCCGCGCGGCGAGGACGTGCACTGGGCCATGCTCGGCAATAACCAGAAGTGCTACCGCTGGCGCGCCAAGGCCGCCACGTACAGTAACTGGCCGGTCCTGCGCTACATGTTCCGCGGCAACACCGTGGGCGATGCGGCGCTGATCGTTGGCTCGCTCGACCCGTGCTATTCCTGCACCGACCGCGTGACGGTGACCGATGTCGCCGCCAAGCGCGACCACGTGCTCGACAAGGAGCAGTTCGAGAACGTCTGGCGCGACAAGTCGCCGCTCGCGGGCGAGGGCACCATGGCCGCTCCGCTCGATGAGGAGGCGCTCTAATATGCTGAAGCTTTGGAAGGTTAACGCCAAGGCCGGCGACGCGACGGTCAAGTACCCGTTTGCGCCGTTCCCCACCAACAAGGACATGCGCGGCAAGCCCGAGCACAATGCCGAGCTCTGCATCGCCTGCGGTGCCTGCGGCGTGGCGTGCCCGGCCGATGCCATTCGCATGGACACCGACCTTGCGGCCGATACCATTACCTGGTCAATCGACTACGGCCGCTGCATCTTTTGCGGCCGCTGCGAGGAAGCCTGCCCCATGGAGGCCATCAAGCTCACCGAGGAGTTTGAGCTGGCCGTCATGAGCAAGGACGACCTCACCAGCAAGAGCGTCTATGCGCTCGAGCACTGCTCGCGTTGCGGCAAGCCGTTTGCCCCGCACAAGGAGATCGACTATGCCAAGCGCCTGCTGCAAAAGGCCGGCGGCATGGAGGCCGAGCAGGCCGCCCGCACCGTCGGTATGTGCCAGGAGTGCAAGCGCGAGCTCGACGCCCTGCGCGCCGCATCGGCCGTAAAGACCGGCAACGCACACGGCATGGCTGCCAACGAGACGCTTGCGTCCGGCGAGCCCCAGGGCCCCGGCATGGAGTATCTGGGCGGCCACGGCGTGAACCCGGAGTATATCGACCGCGAGCTTAACCCCGATGCGCCCGAGATTCCCGCCGGTCCGGCGCCGGTCGAGGGCATCATCATGGATTTTGAAATGAAGGAGGAGTAACCATGGCCGAACCCACGCTTTTGCCCGAGCGGCTTCAGTACCGCCCGACCAAGATCGAGCTCGACGAGAGCATCGAGAAGGCCAAGGCGACCCTTCTTAAGAAGATCAAGCGCTCGGTGTACGTCTACCGTGTCGACTGCGGCGGCTGCAACGGCTGCGAGATCGAGATCTTCGGTTCCATCACGCCCGTCTTTGACGTCGAGCGCTTTGGCATCAAGGTCGTGCCCTCGCCCCGTCACGCCGATGTGCTGCTGTACACCGGCGCCGTGACGCGTGCCATGCGCATGCCAGCCCTGCGCGCGTTTGAGGCCGCACCCGATCCCAAGATCGTGGTGTCCTATGGCGCGTGCGGCTGCACCGGCGGCATCTTCTACGACAACTACTGCGTCTGGGGCGGCACGGATAAGATTCTGCCGGTCGATGTCTACATCCCCGGCTGCCCGCCCAGCCCCGCGCAGACCGTCTACGGCTTTGCCATGGCACTTGGCCTGCTGGACCAAAAGCTCCATGCCGAGACTACGGTGGAGGCTGCCGGCGAGCAGGCCGATATCCTGCACCCCGGCGTGCCGTACAAGCTGCGCGTTGCCATCGAGCGCGAGGCTCGCGCCATGAGCGGCTACCGTTACGGCCGCGACCTGGCCAACGAGTTTATGGATACGCTCGAGGACGCGCCCAAGGGTGATATCCGAGGTGCCATGGCGCTGCTCATCGACAAGCAGGACGATCCGCGCCGCGTTGAGGTCTACTCGGCGCTGCAGGATCTGGTGCTGGCCGGAGGTCACTAGATGGAGCTCACGGACCGCTCTGGTTACTTTGCGGGCCCCGGTATGCTCGGCGGCTCCTTTGGCGATGCCTCGCGCGCAAGCGACGAGGCCGCCGAGGGCGTCGCCGACCCCTGCCCTGTCTCTTATACACATCTCCGAGCCCACGAGACTCGACGTCATCTC
>UQIQ01000052.1 GCA_900541185.1 uncultured Collinsella sp. | reverse complement strand
TCCGTACATGTACGGATGAATATGGGAGGTGTTCGGATGAAGTTGATATTCAAGGTTTGTAAAAAACGCCATTATGATATAAAAAAGAAACATATAACAGCCCAGATGGAGAGGGTCGCTATGTTATCCTTCTCAGACGGATGAAATCTTGGGTTTTGGGTTGTAGTTCCAAGGTGGACAAACGTTTTCCCTGCACCAACGTGTGGTGAAGAACGGAAGAAGCCGGTAGTGCAAGCCGAAAATTCAAGAATTCAATAAGCAGCGGTGTGAGAGAGTGCCGCATAACACGTAACTAGGAGCGTGGTTACACAATGCAGGAGGCATGGGAAGGCTTCAAGGAAGGCATTTGGACGGGAGAGGTTGACGTCCGAGACTTCATCCAGAAGAACTACACCCCCTACGAGGGCGATGAGTCGTTCCTCGTAGGTCCGACCGAGCGTACCAAGGAGCTGTGGGGCGAGGTTCTCGACCTGCTGCTTAAGGAGCGCGAGCAGGGTGGTGTCCTCGATATGGACACCAAGACCGTCACGGGTATCGTGAGCCACCCCGCTGGCTACATCGATAATGCCCATCGCGACAAGGAGACCATTGTTGGCCTCCAGACCGACAAGCCGCTCAAGCGCGCGCTGCACGTCAACGGTGGTATCCGCATCGCTTGCCAGGCTGCCAGCCAGCACGGCTACAAGGTCGACGAGAACGTTGTCGAGCGCTACACCTTCGAGCGCAAGACCCACAACGCTGGCGTCTTCGATGTTTACACCCCCGAGATGCGTGCTTGCCGCTCGGCTCACATCATCACCGGTCTGCCCGATGGCTATGGCCGCGGCCGCATCATCGGCGACTACCGTCGTGTTGCCCTGTACGGCGTCGACTACCTGATCAAGGACAAGGAGGCCCAGAAGGCTTCCACCCCGACGGTCATGACCGCCGACAACATCCGCGATCGTGAGGAGCTGCAGGAGCAGATCCGCGCCCTCGGCGAGCTCAAGATGATGGCCGAGACCTATGGTTTCGACATTTCCAACCCTGCTACCAACACGCAGGAGGCCATCCAGTGGATGTACTTCGCCTACCTTGCTGCCGTCAAGGAGCAGAACGGCGCCGCTATGTCCATCGGCCGTACCTCTACGTTCATCGATATCTACGCTGAGCGCGACCTTGCCAACGGTACCTTCACCGAGGAGCAGATCCAGGAGTTCGTGGATCACTTCATCATGAAGCTCCGCATGGTCAAGTTTGCCCGTACCCCCGAGTACCAGGCCCTGTTCACCGGCGACCCGCAGTGGGTCACCGAGTCCATCGGCGGCATGGGTGTCGACGGCCGTACGCTCGTTACCAAGATGAGCTACCGCTACCTGCACACGCTCGAGAACATGGGCACCAGCCCCGAGCCCAACATGACCGTTCTGTGGTCGACCCGTCTGCCCGAGAACTTCAAGAAGTTCTGCGCCAAGACTTCTGTCGCCAGCTCCTCGATCCAGTACGAGAACGACGACCTCATGCGCGTCTATCACGGCGACGACTACGGCATCGCCTGCTGCGTGTCCTCCATGCGCATCGGCAAGGAGATGCAGTTCTTCGGCGCTCGCGCCAACCTGGCCAAGTGCCTGCTGTACGCACTCAACGGCGGTGTTGACGAGGTCTCCAAGAAGCAGGTCGGCCCCAAGTATCGCGCCGTCGAGGGCGATACGCTCGATTACGACGACGTTGTGGCCAAGTACAACGACATGATGAAGTGGCTCGCTGGCGTGTACGTCAACTCGCTGAACATCATTCACTACATGCACGACAAGTATTGCTACGAGCGCATCCAGATGGCTCTGCACGACAAGCACGTGCACCGCTGGTTCGCTACGGGCATCGCTGGCCTTTCCGTCGTGGCTGACTCCCTGTCCGCCATCAAGTACGCCAAGGTCCACCCCGTCCGTGATGAGAACGGCATCATCGTCGACTTCGAGACCGAGGGCGAGTTCCCCAAGTACGGTAACGACGACGACCGCGTCGACCAGATCGCTCACGACGTTGTGCACCAGTTCATGGAGTACATCCGCATGAACGACACCTACCGCAACTCCGTGCCCACGACCTCGGTTCTGACCATTACCTCCAACGTCGTGTACGGTAAGAAGACCGGCTCCACGCCCGACGGCCGCAAGGCTGGCCAGCCGTTCGCCCCGGGTGCTAACCCCATGCACAAGCGCGATAGCCACGGCGCCATCGCTTCGCTGTCTTCGGTTTCCAAGCTCCCGTTCCGCGATGCTCAGGACGGCATCTCCAACACCTTCTCCATCATCCCGAGTGCGCTCGGCAAGGAGGACCAGGTGTTCTTTGGCGATATCGACCTTGATCAGCTGGGCGAGTAACTATTGTTAGTGCTATACTAACAATAACGATTACTGATTAGCGCGCCGGTTTCGGCCGGCGCCTATTAATCGAAGGAGACACATTATGAAGGTTTCTGAAGTTTCCGAGACCCAGGCCGATAACCTGGTCCACATGCTCGACGCTTACGCCGAGAAGGGTGGCCACCACCTGAACATCAACGTCTTCAACCGTGAGACGCTGCTCGACGCTCAGGCTCACCCCGAGAAGTACCCGCAGCTGACCATCCGCGTTTCCGGCTATGCCGTGAACTTCCACACGCTCACCAAGGAGCAGCAGGACGAGGTCATTGCGCGTACCTTCCACGACAAGTTCTAAAGGGTTCAACTCCTGTAGGATTACTGGGGCCGGTTTTGGGTTATTTCCCAAAACGTCCTCGGACATGCAAAGAGGCTCCGCTGCGCGCGTTGCGCGGCGGAGCCTCTTTGCGTCCTGCGGGATGTTTTGGAAAATAACCCAAAACCGGCCATGTGGGGTCCTTTGGAGTCACCCTTTAGGCGGAACTCTCCTAATTATTTGGATGAGTCGTTTACTTACTTGTGCTGTTACCGTCTTCCCGCTGTTGTTGGGGTATGCTTTGTTCGTATGTAAACGTATGACATGTTGATGGGGGAGGGTGCTATGGCTCGCGAGAGTGCTCGTTCTAAGGATACGGCTAAGCCTGGCATCAAGGAAGTTGCAGCGGTGGCGGGGGTTTCGCCTACTACGGTATCTCGCGTGCTTAATAATCGCGGCTATATTAGCCAAGAGACCCGCGATAAGGTCCATGCCGCGATGAAGCGCATCAACTATACGCCCAACGATATCGCCCGTGCCATGCTCAACGGTCGCCTGAATCTTATCGGTATGATCGTCCCCTATGTCAGCAGTCCGTTTCATGCCCAAGTGGTTCAAGTCATTGAGCATACCCTGGCCGAAAACGGTTTTAAGATGCTGCTGTGCAATAGCGCCAATCGACCCGAGCTTGAGCGCTCTTATATCGACATGCTTCGACGCAATATGGTTGATGGCGTCATCGTCAACTCGCTTAATATCGGTGCCGAGGCGTATGCCGAGATGGGCTTGAGTCTGGTTGGTATCGACTGCGACCTTGGCGAAGCCTCTGTTCAGATTGCGAGCGACAGCTATAGCATCGGCGAACTTGCCACGCGTCGCCTGATCGATGACGGATGTTCACGCATCCTGTGCCTGCGCAGCAATAGCCGCATGCGCATGCCTGCCAATAAGCGTACCGATGCCTACCTCGATGTTGTTGAGCAGGCCGGTTTGCCCGCGCTTGTCCGTGAGGTCGAGTTCGTTAAGCCCGACGACGAAAAGAGCGCGGTCGTTGCGAAGATCCTCGATGAGAACCCCGATATTGACGGCATCTTTGCGGGAGACGACACGATGGCGGCTATCTGTCTTAACGTGATGAAGCAGCGCGGCTTGAGCGCTCCGGATGATATTAAGGTCGTGGGCGCGGATGGTGCCCGCCGCACTATGACGTTTATGCCTGACTTAACAACCGTACGCCAAGATATCGATCGCATCGGTGAGCTCGCGGCGCAATCCATCGTCGCTCTTGTTAACGGCGAAAAGCCCGAATCGAATATCAAGCTCCCCGTTGAACTCATTGAGGGTAAAACCGCGTAGTTCATCCCGTGCCAAAAGAATTCCTCAAACGCCTCTGATGACCGTTCGCCGGCATATGTCAACCGTTTGCCGACGACTGGAACTGCGAAAAGACGTATTGGTGTGAAAACGTTTGACATATGAAAACGATTGACATATCTTGCAATTGTACCGAGTTAGTATCTCGTGAGAAAGGAAGTCTCGGATGCACAAGGTGTATTACCAGCCTGAGGGAATTTGGGTAGGCGACATCATGCCGTACGGCGAGGACGGCACGTTCTATCTCTATCACCAGCGTGACACACGTAACCCCGGACCTTTCGGAGAGCCGTTTGGCTGGGCACTCGCTACGACCAAGGACTTCGTCAATTACAAAGACTTTGGCGAGAGCCTTGAGCGTGGCGGCGACGAGGAAGTCGACCAGTATGTTTATGCCGGCACGGTGTTTAAGGTGGGCGACAAGTACCATGCGCTCTACACTGGTTGCAATCGCGATAAGGTCAAGGCACGCTTGATGAAGCAGGTTCTTCTTCACGCAACGAGTGACGACGCCGTCAAGTGGGAGAAGAACATCGCCGAGACGCTGCTTCCGCCCCAGGAGGGTTACGATGACCGCAACTGGCGCGATCCCTTTGTGCTTTGGGATGAGGAGAACGAAGAGTACATGCTCATCCTCGGCACGCGTGTGGGCGAGGACAAGCGTCTGATGACCGGTCGTCTGGTCAAGTTCACCTCCAAGGACCTGGATACCTGGGAGTTCCAGGGCGACTGGTGGAATCCGGGCCTGTACACCATGTTCGAGATGCCTGATCTCTTTAAGATGGGCGACTGGTGGTATCTGGTGTTCTCCGAGTACAGTGATGGCAACAAGACCCGTTACCGCATGTCTCGCTCTATCAACGGTCCTTGGATCACTCCTGCGGACGATTCCTTCGATGGCCGCGCGTACTATGCCGCGCGTACCGCATTTGATGGCGAGCGCCGCGTTCTCTTTGGTTGGGTTCCTACGCGTGACGAGGGCGGTGACCCCAGCTCTTACCTGTGGGGTGGCACCTTTATGCCTCTCGAGATCGTTCAGCGTGCCGACGGAACGCTCGGCACCAAGCTCCCCGACAGCATGCTTGGCGCCTTTGGCGAGGCTAAGGCAGTCGAGGCCTTTGAGCTTTCCTGCGAGTCGGGCAAGGTCGAGCAGGTGCTCGCCGCGGATGCCGGTTCCACCTATATGCTCGATGCCGACATCGAGCTCGCCGGTGACGCTGCCGGCTTCTCGGTGAAGCTTGCCGAGGACGCCGAGTCCGGTCTTGCCTATGAGTTCCGCGCCAACCTGCGTGAGGGCAAGCTCGAGTTTACGGCGGCCCCCCAGTATCCGTGGTTCCAGGTCAACAACATGGGCCTCGAGCGTCCGTTGTTCTTTAAGGGCGAGGGCACTCATCATGTGCGCCTGGTCGTTGACGACGATATCGCGACCATCTTTGTCGATGATGTTGCGCTTAACGCGCGCTTCTGCAATAAGCAGGGCCAGGGTGTGGCGCTGACGGTCACCGACGGTACGCTCAAGTGCGCAAATGCAACGATCGCGTCTCTGTAATGGCATCAAAACGTTTTATGATTTCGTAAAGGAATGGAGAGGAACATGGACTACAAAGTAGTGTCTCAACAAGTCGTCGATAACGTCGGCGGTTTGGAGAACATCGAGGGCGCCACGCATTGCGTTACGCGTCTGCGTCTGGTGCTCAAGGATACGAGCAAGTACAACAAGGCCGAGCTCGAGAACATCGATGGCGTCAAGGGCGTGCTGTACAACAGCGGCCAGCTCATGATCATCTTCGGTACCGGTACCGTCAACAAGGTCTACGATGAGTTTATGGCTCTGACGGGCGTTAAGGAGATCAGCGCTTCCGAGGTCAAGGGCGCCGAGGCGGACAAGAAGGGCAAGTTCTTCTCGGTCCTCAAGGTATTCTCGGACATCTTTATTCCCATCATTCCCGCCTTCGTCGGCGCCGCTATCATCATCGGCCTTAAGTCGCTGATCGTTGCCAACGGCCTCTTTGGCATGGAGGGCAGCCTCGCCGACCACAGCGAGTTCCTCAAGAACCTCGCAAGCTTCTTTGCCATTATCGCCACCACGTTTGACTACCTGCCTGTCCTGGTTATGTACAGCGCGGTGAAGCGTTTTGGCGGTAACCCGATTCTGGGCATCCTCGTCGGTATCGTCATGGTTCACCCGAGCCTTATGAACCGCAACACGTTCGTTATGGACCCGACGGGTGCTGAGTACTGGAACTTTGGTCCGCTCTCCATTCCCATGGTTGCTTTCCAGGGTGGCGTGTTCCCTGCAATCCTGACTGCCTGGTTTATGGCCAAGGTCGAAAAGATTGCCCAGAAGTACATCCCCGAGGTCGTTTCGTTCGTCTTTGTCCCGACCGTTACCCTGATTCTTGCTAACGTCGCCCTGTTCACCGTGTTCGGCCCGCTCGGCAACCTGATCGGCGACGTCCTCGCCGGCGTAATCGATATCCTGTACAACAGGATGGGCGTCTTTGGTGCCTTTGTCTTCGCCGCGTTCCTGCAGCCGCTTGTCGTTACCGGTACGCATCAGTTCATCCAGGGTATCGAGGCAAACCTCGTTGCCACGACTGGCTTCAACTACATCCAGGCCATCTGGTCGGTTTCCATCATCGCCCAGGGCGGCGGCGCCATCGGCATGTACCTCATTCACAAGAAGCATTCCAAAGAGCGCAACATCTGCATGTCGTCCTTTATCCCGACGCTGGTCGGTATCTCCGAGCCCGCAATCTTTGCTGCAAACATGCGCTACTCGATCATCCCGTTCATCTGCGCTTGCATCGGTGCAGGCTGCGGCGGTGCCTTCGTGAAGCTCTTTGAGGTGCGCGCCATCGGTCAGGGTCTGACCGGCGTGCTTGGCCTGCTCATCGTCACGCCCGAGACGCTCGTGTGGTATGTGGCTGGCAATCTCATCGCCTTCATCGTGCCGATCGTCTTGATCTTTGCCTACAACAAGGCAAAGGGCGTGCCGACCACCGATGAAGAGGGCGCTGGCGCTGGCTTCGACGTTAGCTTCTAGTTGAGCCGTTCAGCGTAATGTGCGGATAAGTCCATTTGGGGAAGGGCGTTCGGCTCGTGTGAGTCGAGCGTCCTTTCCCATAGACGAGAAAGTCAACGGCGATGTTTAATCAAAAAAATAAGGTGACACGCGCGGACTATGAGCAGTGGCGTGCCGGACAGGATGAGACGGCGGCTCGCATCGCATCCGACCCCGATAGACTTTTGTTCCATGTGGAGCCTGAGCTTGGCTGGCTCAACGACCCCAATGGTTTGGTTCAGATTGGTGATACGTATCACATCTATCATCAATACGATCCGTTCGATGCTGCGCATGGCGGTCCAGTGCTTTGGAACCATCTGACGACAAAGGATTTTGTGACGTACGAGAATCACGGCCCCGTGCTGTTCCCCGATTCCAATTTGGATTCGAGTGGAGCGTATTCTGGTTCTGCCTTTGTACGTGATGGCAAGATTCACTACTTCTATACCGGCAACGTTAAACACTTTGACCGTGATGATTACGACTACGTGTTGACGGGCCGTGAGCAAAACCAAATTCATATGGTTGCCGAGAATCCCGACGAATTGGGCGAGAAGCGCATAGCTGTTGGGCCGGTCGATTACCCCGACGATATCGGTACGCACGTGCGCGACCCCAAGATCCTTGAACACGACGGTATCTACTACATGGTTCTGGGCGCTCGTACGAAAGACGACCGCGGCTGCGTGCTTGTCTATACCTCGAGCAATCTAGAGGACTGGAGCTATGCGACGCGCATTGAGTTGGGCGAGAAGTTTGGCTTTATGTGGGAGTGCCCCGATCTGTTTGAGCTCGATGGCGAGCTTATTCTCGTTTGCTGTCCGCAGGGCGTGCCCGCCGATGGCTGGCGTTACCGCAATCCGCATCAGTGCGTGTGGTTCTCCATCGAGGCCGATTGGGGGGCGCCGAGCTTTAAGATCGTCGGCCAGGGCATGCCTCCGTTGGTTGATGCCGGTTTTGATTTCTATGCCCCGCAGTCCTTTGAGGACGTTGCGGGTCGGCGTTTGATGATCGGATGGTCGGGTTGCCCCGATGCGAAGGCGGAAAGCCCGACGGTGGCGCGCGGGTGGCAGTGCGCGTTGACGGTGCCGAGAGAGTTGAGCATGCGCGGCGGCAAGCTCTGCCAGCAACCGGCGCACGAGATTGAGAGAATGCGCGGCAATTGCGTTCGTGCTGTAGGCGGTGAAACCGTTGAGGAGCCGGGTCGCCTGTTTGATCTTGTGGTTTCCTGTGAGGGAGCCAAGATGGTCGAGCTCGAAATCCGCAAGGGTGTCTTTGTACGCTATACGGACGGGATGCTTACCCTCGACATGGGTGACGAAGGCTATGGGCGCAACCAGAGGTCGATCGAGCTCAGCGAGCTTCGCGATTTGCGCGTGCTTTCGGACACTACGATGGTCGAGATTTTTGCCAACGGTGGCGAGGCAGCACTTACGAGCCGTACCTATTCGTCGGCGGTTCCGGCGATGGCGCTGCACGCCGAGGGTGCGGCGTCGATGGATTTCTACCGCCTCGCTCATTAACCGTGCATGGAGCACGATTGGACTTGTTGGGCGGAATGTGTCGCAGTTGCCGCGGCCAGCTACCGCTTATCGCGTATAGCGACCGTTTGCGGAATAAGTAACACTCCTTAATAAACCGTGTAGAATCTCAGATAAGCACGGAGTTTTCCAGGGAGACGCTGTCCTTTGTTGTGTGCAAGGGGCGGCGTCTCTTTGGCGCTTGGACGCCGTTGTACAACAGTGCGGCGGTGCGTGCCATGTATTGAAAAGCCAATGTCGAGATGGGTCGTGATAATAATGGGCAAGTACGTAATCGTGGTTGAGTCTGGGTCGGATGTGACGCCGGAGCTCTGCGAGCGCTACGGCATCGTGCGCGTGCCTATGCATGTCACGATTGGTGACGAGACCGTCGAGGACGGCTCGATCGATCCGCTCGAGATTTATTCGCGCTGCAACGAGTTTGGCGTGATGCCCAAGACCAGTGGCTGCGCGCCGGCGGATTTTGCTCACGTGTACGACCGCATTCACGCTGAGCAGCCCGACGCGACTATTTTGCATCTTGCATATTCCGAGGCCACGACCTGTTCGCATCAGTCCTCAAAGATTGCGGCCCAGGGGCGCGACTACGTGTTCTCCATGGACACGCGCTTTGTCTCGGTAGGCCAGTCGCTTGTTGTCGTCGAGACCGCCAAATACATCGAGGCTCACCCCGATGCCACCGTCGACGAGATCTTCGCCTTCGCGAACTCCGTCATGGACCGCGTGCTGTTGGGCTTTGTCCCAACCGATCTCGCCTTCCTTAAGGCCGGCGGTCGTTTGTCCAATGCGGCATTCCTCGGTGCCCATCTGCTCAAGATTAAGCCCTGCATTGAGGTGACGGGTGGTAAGTTCGTGGCGACCAAGAAGTTCCGCGGTTCTATGCTTAAGTGCGCCCGTGCCTTTATTGATCACATGGTTGCCAAGGGCGAGATTGACTACTCGCACATTGGCCTGGCGTATTCGGTAGGCCTTTCCGAGGAGCTGCGCGACGACATGGAAGTCTATGCGCACGACCTGGGCTTTAAGGACATTATCTGGACTCAGGTCGGCGGCGTCATCTCGAGCCATTGCGGCCCGACCGCCTTCGGCGCGGTGCTTACGCTTAAGGCGTAAGGCCTGGCGTCTATCGATATCTATTGCCTCGGCGGCGAGTGGGTTGTGACAACCTTCCCGCCGCTTTTGTGTGGGGCCAAATAGAACAACCCAATTGACCACTAAACCGTTTCACCATCATGCGTATGGGCTAGAATGGCTCTGGCATTTATGTAACTAAAACCAATGAGAGGCAAGGTAGCGGGAATGGCTGAGATGACGCTCGAGGGTGTGGACGCTCGTCCCGAGGACTCCGCGTTTGCCCTGGGCCGCGTACATTCGATTGAAACGATGGGTACGGTCGACGGACCCGGCATCCGCTTTGTGGTGTTTGTCCAGGGCTGTCCCATGCGCTGCGCGTATTGCCACAATCCCGATACCTGGTCGGTCAACGGCGGCACGATGGTGACCGTCGAGCACCTCATGGATGAGTTCCAGAGTAACCACGAGTTCTATCGCAGCGGCGGAATTACGGTTTCGGGCGGCGAGCCGCTTCTGCAGCCCGAGTTTTTGGCCGACCTGTTCCGTGCAATGCACAACAACCCCGATGGTCGTGTGCATACCTGCCTGGATAGCTGTGGCTACGCCTTCGACCCTCAGCATCCCGAGAAGTTCGATGCCGTGCTCAACGAGACCGACATGGTACTGCTCGATATTAAGCATGCCGACCCGGTCGAGCATAAAAAGCTGACCGGTTGCGATCCCGCACGCATTCTGGAGTTTGGTGATGAGCTCGCGCGTCGCAAGATTAAGGTCGTTATCCGCCACGTGGTGGTGCCGGGCATTACCGACACGGTGGAGGAGTGCGAGGCACTCGGTCGCCTGATTGCCCCGTGGCATAACGTGGTCGGCCTGGAGATGCTGCCGTATCACACCATGGGTGTCGTCAAATACGAGCAGCTGGGGATTCCCTATAAGCTCGAGGGCGTTCCACAGATGGATACCGCGCGCATGCCCGAGCTGCGCAACGCCGTCATGACGGGCATGAAAAAGCGCCGCGCTGAACTCAAAAACGCCATCGGCTAGCGAGCCATTTTCGCTCCCCAAAGGCACTCATTGGGGACAGACTTAAATGAGTGCCCCTGGGCACCAAGTTGATTGCCAAAGAGCCCCGTCAAGTTGCGGTGGAATAGTTCTTGTTTTTCGGCTTATGCCGCCCAAACAGGAACTATTTCACCGCAACTGCGTTTTGGGTAGAGATGTGCAACAGAATTGGCAAAAATGCATAGAAACGCTTGTGGTTTCTTTAAAGACACCTTAAACGCCGCTGAATATCTTTGGAAAGAAATGCCTGCTCGGTATCATGCTGCTCGTATATAAACGGTAGCAGTCAGGAGACCACGTGCGAAACATCGCATCGCGGGACGAGTATGTGCCGCAGCATGGCAGCAGATATAAGACGAAGGACACGTCTTCGCGTGGCCTTGCCGACACTCGCATCCGCGTGAGGAAGATTGCCGCCATTGGGATGCTAACGTCGGCGGATATTATCCTCGGAATTACCGCCAAAACCTACGCATCGGAGCGAATGGCACATTCAGATGCGTCAACGGTACAGACGCAAAACAAAAAGGTCTCTGAATCTAAAGTCACCGCAAGTCAAACCCTGTCGACAGCGAACCTCAAGACGGGGCTTTCGAAGGCGGACTTTAACGATATTCCCTCAGGCGATACCGTGCAGACCTTCTCACTGGTTGATGACCAGATCCTCGCCCTGGAGGATGAGAACCTCGCCGCACTCCAGAATGCGCTTGACCAGGCGCAGGAGCTGGGCGATGTGGGCGTGGTGTTTTACGACCTGTCGAGCGGTAAGGGCGTGACGTATAACGCTGATGTCGAGGTGTACGGTGCGAGTAGCTACAAGGCACTCTATGCGTTGTACATCTGCGAATCTCTGGTCGAGACGGGCCAGGTTTCACTCGATGACTTCCTTGGCACCTATGGTGGCTACAACATGGGTTGGCAGACGGTGCGCGACCTTATCGAGAATGCCGTCGCCAACTCAGACAACGATTCGTTTATCGCGTTACGCGCGGCGTTTGACCATGATGGCTATGAGGATTGGATTGCCAATCTGGGTGTTGATGACGAAACGGCACTGAATCCGATGAGTGATTTTCCGACCTACTGCCCGCGCACTTCTGCGAGGTTATGGTGCGAGATGAGCGAGTATCTGAGCATGGATACCGAGACTTCACAGTGGTTGTCAGGCCTTTTGGCATCAACATCGCGCTCGTTTATTCGCGATGGCATTGCGGACGATCAGGTCTTGGTGCGCAACAAAGCGGGTTGGATCAGCGAGGACGGCTACTATTCGACATGCGATGCAGGCCTCATCGACATCGATGGCCGTACCTATGTCATGAGCGTCATGACATCGATGCCATCGAGCGACCGTTCGAGCGAGGTTACGGCTGCGATTGCAAAGGCTCTGTTTGATACGCGAGCTGCACTGGCTTAGCGTGTTCGTTTGGCGAGGTCAAACAAAATGCTGGTACCATACCTTGGTTGAGAATTTCGTATAGGTTTGGGGAATGGTATGGCTACCATCGCGATTATCGGTGCGCTCGAAAAAGAGATCATGCAGATTAAGGAAGAGCTGAGCGACGTTTGCGAGGCACGGGAGGCAGGCTTGACCGTTGTGAGCGGTGAGCTCGACGGCCTGACAGTTGTCGCCACAACGGCGGGCATGGGCACGGTGAACGCCGCCGCTGCAACACAGCACCTCATTAGCAAGTATGCTCCGCAGGCTGTTGTGTTTTCGGGCATTGCGGGCGGTTTGAACCCCAAGCTCCATATCGACGACGTGGTCATTGGCAAACGCCTACGCTATCTGGATACCGATACCGCGCTTATCGCCGAGTCCGCACCGGGGCTCGAGGAGTTTGGCTCGACGCCCGCGCTGGTCGATATTGCCGCCGACGTGCTTGCTGAGCGTGGGTTTGTTGACGCTTCGACAAATGCAGTCGCTTCGAATGAGGGCACCAAGCAGTTCCTGGTCGGCACGATTGCCACGGGTAACCGTTTTGTGACGGGCGCCGCCATGCGCAACGACGCTATCGAGGCGACGCATGCCGATTGTGTCGGCATGGAGGGCGCGGCAATTGCCCATGTCGCAACCAAAAATGGTGTCGATTGCCTGGTGTTGCGCGCTATCAGCGATAATTGTGACGAGGCGTACGATGCAATTTGCGAGCGAGAGTTCGATCTGTTCGAGTACGCGCGTGTCGCAAGTGACATTACGCTCGATATCGTCCGCCGCATTGCCGCTGCGCAATAGCGCGTCTATTTGTAAGAACCTACGACCAAGGAGTGTCCATGGCCGATTCCATTAACTACCAGCTTGCCAAGTTCGTCGCCAGCTATGGCAAGGTTTCGCAGATTCCCGAGTCCACCTGCCCCGAGGTGAGCTTTGTCGGCCGCTCCAACGTGGGCAAGTCGTCGATTATGAACAAGCTATTTGGCCGCAAGAACCTAGTCAAGGTTTCCAGTACGCCGGGCAAGACGAGCAACATCAACTTCTTTGAGGCCGACGACGTGCATTTCGTGGACCTGCCGGGTTACGGTTTCGCCCGTCGCTCCAAGGCCGAGCGCGACCGCTGGGCCGAGCTTATCGGCGACTTTTTCGACTCCGAGCGCAGCTTTAACTTGGTCGTCTCGCTGGTGGACATTCGTCACGATCCCAGCAAGCTCGATCATGACATGATCGACTACCTGCAGGGCAATGAGTTCAACTTTATCGTCTGCCTCACCAAGGCCGACAAGCTCAGTCGCACCCAGCAGGCCCGCCAGGCAGCAGCCATCAAAAAGCAGCTCAACGTTCCGGCCGAGAACGTAATCATCACAAGCTCCCAGACCGGCACCGGCATCGACGAACTCAAAAAGCGCATCGCCGAGGCTTGCCTCTAGTAAGGGTTCTTGGCAGGCAATAGTTTGCATCTATCTATATCACCCCAGTGATAGTTATTGGTACACTATCACTGGGGTGATATTTTTGTTTGGAGGTCGATATGGAGCTTTGGCACGGGTCGGAGGTTGTTGTCGAGCATCCGTCGTTGGATAAATGCAGACAATTCAATGACTATGGGTGTGGGTTTTATTGCACGCCACATGAGGAAATGGCAATGGAGTGGGCATGTCGGACTGAGTCTGATGGCATTGCAAATCGATATGAGCTCGATATGGATGGTCTCGCAGTCTTGGATTTGGAGTCCGGGGAGTTTTCAATTCTCAATTGGCTTGCGATTTTGGCTAACAATAGGGAGTTCAATGTTTCGACACCGCTGGCGCGCGAAGGACTTCGCTATCTGCTGGATAACTGCCTGATTGATATTTCTCCCTATGACGTAATTCGAGGTTATCGCGCCGACGACTCCTATTTTTCGTTTGCAAGACAGTTTGTCAGCGGCATGATCTCGCTCAGGCAGCTGCAACGTATCATGCGCTTGGGTGATTTGGGTATCCAATATGCTCTTATGAGCGAGTGCGCATTTTCGGCGATTAGATTCTGCGATTGGAAGCAGGCTTTGGGGTCTGAGTTTTATCCCAAGCGTTTTGAGCGAGAGCAGAATGCTCGACGCAAATACTTGGATACGGTTAACGGGTTCGATTCCGAAGGTATCGACATTAGGGATTTAATGGCAGGGAGGGTTGATTTAAATGATCCAAGAGTTAACGGATTGTGGGCCGAGTAGGACATACCCCGTCTACTACCTCGAGGATGCAATGAACAACCTCGGCGACTGCTTTGACTATGCCGTTAACGATTATGGAGCAGAAGGATCGGAAGTTGCTGAACTCTTTTGCCTGAGCGGCGTAGCTCGCGAGTTCGAACGCGGCAACGCATGGGTCGTATCGGGAAAATCGGGCGTTGAGCTGTTCGCGCTTATCGCTGAAAGGTCCGGCTATCAGAGCGGGTCTATACCGGATCGCACCTATCGTTTTGAGAAGACGCCAGAGTATTGGACAGGCTGGATACTGGCATATCTGCAGTGGCGTTTAGGGGAGTCTTTCGAAGACCTGCTGCATGTCGTTCCGTTTGACGCACTGCGCAGTCTGTACTATCCCTGGCATGAAGCCTCGGAGGAACGCGTGGCTCGCCTCGTCTGCGATATGGCGAAAAAAGCGTCCAGGCAAACCAAACTTGCGTTAGCAAGAAAGAAGCTTAAGAAAACCCAACAAGACCTGGCATACGAATCGGGCGTGTCCCTCCGCTCAATCCAAATGTACGAACAACGCCAGAGAAACATCAACGAAGCCTCGGTAACAACCGTAAGGGATATAGCAAAAGTCCTACACTGCAACATCGAAGACCTCCTAGAGCCAGTCTTCGAATACAAAGAAACCAGCGCCGCCTAAACCAGGCACGCAGCCGATGCCCGCCTCTAGGAAGTGCTCCAGCCTAGCAAGAGCCCCTACCAATAAAAAGCCAAACTATCAGCCCGGCGACTTTCCAGAGCGTAGGTCCCTGTAGCCGCCGCCGGCGAAGTTAACATCTGTCTCTTATACACATCTCCGAGCCCACGAGACTCGACGTCATCTCGT
>UQIQ01000051.1 GCA_900541185.1 uncultured Collinsella sp. | reverse complement strand
GTACGATGGCGGTCGTGCGTCCAGTCGCGCAGGTTATACGCCTTAAAATCAAAAAGGCCGGCCTTGCGGGCGCGGCCCAAAATCGATGTGGACATGACGGGCTCAAACATCTCGGGAAAGACCGAAAGGGTCTCGATCAGCATGTTGTCCTCCCTACTTGTCCATATCGATCAGGCCGTCCATCACGTGGACGGAAATTGTTCCTGTGTCGGGAAGATCGAGCACAACCTGCTCGATCACGGGAATCAGCACCTCGCCGTACCGATCGCCCTCGACAGCCCAAACATCGTTAGCGGGCGTCGACATGATCTCGACGATCGTGCCGAGCGAACCGAAGCGCTCGTCGACCACCTCACGACCCAACAGGACGGTATAGGCAGCGTCGAGCGAATCGAGCTCAAAGTCGTCACGATTTGCCAGCACGTAGCATCCCGTGATGCCCTCGGCGGCCGTCAAGTCGTCAATGCCCTCAAACGAGACCAGATCGCCATCGCCCGTATCGGTGACGGACACGACCGTGCAAAAGCGGTCGCGCTTGAGCGCCGGCGGCGTCAGGGCGACGCGCATACCAGGCTCTAATACAGAAGGAAGCCCCCGCAGCGGCTGCGCGAGGACCTCCCCCTTCCTTCCGTGCGGCTTGACCACACGGGCGATGTTTTTGTACTGGGACCTCAAGGTCCTAGCCCAGAACCTCTACCTCGACAGCAGTGTCGAGGCGAGCGGCCAGTGCACGGGCGAGCGTGCGAATGGCCTTGATGGTACGGCCACGACGGCCGATGACCTTAGCGACGTCATCCTCGGCGACCGAAACCTCAATCGTAGAGGCGTCGTCACCATCGATGACCTCAAGGCTCACGGAATCCGGGTCGTCGACGATCTGAACAACGAGATATTCGACGAGATCGGCGATGCGATCTGAGAGCATTGCCTCACCCTCGAGCTGTGCAGCGTCAACCTCAGGCACGATTTACTCCTCGGCGCCCTCAGCGGCCTCAGCGGCAGCCTTAGCGGCCTCGGCCTCTTTGGCGAGCTGCTTCTTGGACTTCTTGACGACGGTCTCGGTCTTCTCGCCCTCGTTGGCGGCCTTGACCAGAGCGGCGACGGCGTCGGTGAGCTGAGCGCCCTTGGACTGCCAGTCGGCGATCTTCTCGAGGTCGAGGTTGATGGTCTTGGGGGCGGTCATCGGGTTGTAGCGGCCAACCTCCTCGATGATACGACCGTCACGCGGGGCGCGGGAATCGGCGACGACGACACGGTAGTACGGACGCTTCTTAGCGCCGTGACGAGCAAGGCGAATCTTGACTGCCAAAGGAAACTCCTCCAACCAAGCAGCTTTAGGCTGCAACTACAAACAAACAGTTGAACATAATACGCCATCGACGCGGGCAGGTGAAGTCCGTGAGACCAACTTCTTCGGTGTAGTCGAGGGCAAATCCATATCTTAGACAAGAATTCGGGATTTGCAAGCACATACACGCACCCCACATGAGCTGCGCGGTATACTCATGACATGGAAAGACGCGAACATACATACGGTTATGAGGATGCCACGGGCGTCACGCCGCCTCCCTGGACGGGTCCGGCGGTGGGCCTCATGGACCTCGATGCGTTTTTTGCGAGCGTGGAGATGCTCGATCATCCCGAATGGCGCGGCAAGCCGCTCATCGTGGGCGGAGACGCCGATTCGCGTGGCGTCGTGTCCACGTGTTCGTATGAGGCACGTCGCTTTGGCGTGCACTCTGCCATGGCCTCGGCCGAAGCGCGGCGCTTGTGCCCGCAAGCCATTTGGACGCACGGACACTTTGATCGCTACCGCGAGGTGAGCGCGCAGGTCATGGCGATTCTCGCCGAGGAGACCCCGCGCGTCGAGCGCGTATCCATCGACGAAGCCTTTATCGATATCACACCGGGTCGCTTTGCGCCCGAAGACCCGCTGCTGGTTGCGCGGCGTATAAGCGACCGCGTGGCAGGGCTGGGAGTGACCTGCTCCATTGGCGTGGGCTGCAACAAGACGGTCGCAAAAATCGCAAGCGAGCGGGATAAGCCGTTTGGGCTGACCATCGTGCGCCCCGGAACCGAGCAGCGCTTTTTGGCCGCGCTGCCGGTATCTGCCATGAGTGGCATCGGGCGCTCGGCCGAGGAGCGACTGCGCCGCATGCGCATCTACACCCTCGGCGAGCTATCACGTGCACCGGAATCCACCTTGGCCTCTATTTTTGGCGTCAACGGCGAGCACATGCGCCAGCGTGCGCTGGGACTCGAAATCTCTGAAGTCACGAGCCTCGATGAAGAGCGCGAGGTCAAGTCGGTCAGCAATGAACGCACCTTTGCTAAAGATTTGACTGAGCGTGGGGATATTGAGGCGGCGATTGCGCTGTTGGGAGAGTCAGTGGGACGCCGTCTGCGCCGTCAGGGGCTGACGGGTGCCACGGTAACGCTCAAGCTTAAGTATTCGTATGGCAGCGGGCGTACGGCACAGCGCCGGCTGCCTCATCCGACCGACGATGAGAACATCTTCGTGGCGGTTGCACTCGATCTGCTCGACAACATCTGGCAGGAAGGAATGCACGTTCGCTTAGCAGGCATCGGCATGAGCGACTTTGACCATCGGGGCGGCATCCAGACCGACCTGTTCTGCGAGATCGATGACCGCGGAGCCCAATCCAGCGACCGCCGCGACCTCTCCGTCGCCATCGACGCCGTCCGAGACAAATTCGGCGACACCGCCCTTTCCTTCGGCCGCCAATCCCGCTTCAATGATTAACCGCCCTTGGGCAAAAAGAAAGCCGGGCAGGCGCGGAAAACCGCAACTGCCCGGCGATATGCGTGAGGGTAGCTAAACCCCGTCTCAAATGAGCTACTAGAGGAGGTTGAGGGGGAGCTGGGGGGCGTCTCCCCAGAGTTTCTCGAGGCGGTAGAAGTCGCGGGCTTCGGGAGTGAAGACGTGGACGACAACCGAACCGTAGTCCATGAGCATCCAGGTCTTCTGCTCGCGACCCTCGATGGAGAACGGGTGCTCGCCGCAAGCCTCGGCGACCTTCTCCTCGATCTCGTCGACGATAGAATCGACCTGGCGGTTGTTGGTACCGGTGGCAAGCACAAAGTAGTCGCATACGTCGGAAAGCTCGGTCAGGTCGAGCACCTGAACGTCCTCGCCCTTCTTGTCGTAGGCGGCCTGCGCGGCGGCGCGGGCGACATCCTCGGCGGCGACACCGCTCGCAGACAGCGAGGCGGCAGTGCGGTCGGACGTGGCGACGAAGCTCTTGTGCTCCACACCTTCAAGAATCTGCTCGTCGGTCATGGTCTCGTCGGCCATGGAATACCTCTTTCTAGACAGCCCGAGCTAGCGCAGCTGGGCGTAATGGTTGTAAATCGAAATAGCCGTGGGATAAAGATAGCGCCCGGACTGGATCACATAGACCAGACCCTGCGCAAAACAGGAGAAGAACAACTCGTCGAGCGAGGACTTCCCCACCATCTTGCGCAGCGCATGGGCATAATCGCCGTGGCGGTTGGGTTCGATGGCATCGGCCACAAAGACCACCATATCGAGCGGCGTCATGTCGCAGTCACCCACGGTGTGACGGTCGACAGCCTGGAAAACGGCCGGCGACAACTCGGGGAAAAGCTGCGGAAGCTCATAGGCGGCAACAGGGCCATGCAAAAGCGGCGTCGCGGCGGAAGGAGAGCCGGCAATCTTAATGCCGTAATGCAGAGCGCGCGTGACCAGCTCGTCGTCGGAGAGCACTTTGTCCCAGTCATGGATCAGGCCGGCGGCAGCGGCATCAAAGCGGTCAACGCCGTAGACCTCGGCCAGATGAAGTGCGGTCTCGGCAACACCCAGCGAATGCACATAGCGCTTGCGCTTATCCTTCATGCGAACATCGAGCAGCTCTTGAATGCGCTTGAGCAGCGCGCGCTCATCGCCCTCAAACTGATCCTCTACCGACAACGTAGACCCCCATCACTCAAAATCTTCTTGGCCCAAATCGGCATATAGCCTGCGTTTGCGAATGTAGCCGAGCACGGACTCGCTCGTAAGATAGCGCACGCTCATACCGCGGGCAACACGCTTGCGAATGTTCGTCGAGCTGATCGCCAGCGCCGGAATCTGAATATAGCGCACGTCGAACGGCAGCCCCGACTCTTTGATTCGGGCACGCGCCGTATCGATATCAAAGCCCGGTCGCGTCGCCGCAATAAAGGTAGCAAGCTCAGCGATTCGTTCGGCATCATGCCAAGTCACAATATCGATAATCGCGTCGGCGCCCGTAATAAAGTAGAGCTTTACCTGCGACGGGTAAAAGTCGCGAAGGGCATGAAGCGTATCGGCCGTATAGGTTACACCCGGACGGTCGATCTCGAACCGGCTCGCCAAAAAGGCCGGGTTCGCGGCGGTGGCGAGGACCGTCATGGCATAACGGTCCTCGGCAGGCGTCACCGGCTTGTCAAGCTTAAAGGCAGGAGAGCCCGCCGGCATAAAGAGCACAGCGTCCAAGTCGAGCGACTCGCGCGCCTGCTCGGCGGTCACCAGGTGCCCGTAATGGATGGGATCAAAGGTGCCACCCATAATGCCGAGCCTAAACTCCTGCCCGTCCTCTAGAGGAAGCTCGGGCAGACCGATTCCACCGCGCAGCGACATGGCTTACTCGCCCTCCGAGGTCTCGGCATCGCCCGCTGCATCCGTCGCATCGACAACCTCGACGCCCTCATCCACAGCATCGGCCACGTCAATGGCTTCAACGGCAACGTCCTCGCCAGCATCCTCGAGCTCCTCGTACTCCGAGAAGTCCTCGGCGCCCTCAAAGTCAAAGGCGCGCTGGCAAATGCGAACCTCGTCGCCCGCACGGCAGCCGGCCTTCTCGAGCGCGTCGTCGACACCCATGCGCGCAAACTTGTGCTGCAGGTAGATGACAGCTTCCTCGTTTTCCCAGTCGGTCTGGATGACCATGCGCTCAATCGCGCGACCAACCACACGGAAGGCATGAGGCTCTTCCCGGACAATGCGGAACCGCTTCTCGCGCTGCAGACGGCGGCGCTCCCACTCCTCATCGCGCAGGTCGACCGGCTCATCAGAAACTGCCAGCTCGGCACGAAGCTTAGCCACCTGCTCGCCCACGGCAAGCATCAGCGTATTGAGACCGGCACCCGTCACGGCGGAAACGGCAAAGAACATATGGCCATCGTCGAGCGCCGCACGCTTAAGGTCAGCAATCTTGTCGGCCGTGCCCGGCGCATCGCACTTGTTGGCGACAACGATCTGCGGGCGCTCCGAGAGCTCTGCACCATACTGCTCGAGCTCACGGTTAATAATGCGATAGTCCTCGACCGGATCGCGATCCTCAAACCCGCCCGTCATGTCAACGACATGCATGATCAGGGCCGTGCGCTCAATGTGGCGCAGGAACTGATGACCCAGGCCCTTGCCCTCGCTCGCGCCCTCGATGAGACCGGGGACGTCGGCAACGACGTAAGAATATTCGCCGGCACGCACCATGCCCAGATTGGGAACAAGCGTGGTAAACGGGTAGTCGGCAATCTTGGGACGAGCGGCACTCATGCGCGCAATGAGCGAAGACTTGCCCACCGAGGGAAAGCCCACGAGCGCGGCATCGGCCATAAGCTTCATCTCGAGCTCGATCCAGTGCTCCTCGGCCGGCTCGCCGAGCTGGGCAAAAGCCGGAGCGCGACGCACCGACGTCACAAAGTGGGTATTGCCCAGACCGCCGGCGCCACCGGGCGCCACGACGACGCGCTCGCCGTCGTGCACCAGATCGGCAATCTCGAACATCGGAGTCTGCGTCTCGGGATCGAGCTCGCGTACCACGGTGCCCATGGGGACCTTGAGAATCAGGTCCTCGCCGCTCTTGCCATTGCGACGAGCGCCCTGGCCATGCGTGCCGCGCTCAGCGCGGAAGTGATGCTTAAAGCGGTAATCGATCAGCGAAGACAGCTGAGCATCGGCCTGGATGACGACATTGCCGCCACGACCGCCGTCGCCGCCATCGGGGCCACCCTTGGGGACAAATGCCTCGCGCCTAAACGACATGCATCCGGCACCGCCGTCGCCGCCGCAAACGTTAATGCGGCTGATATCGGTGAACTGTGACAACAGAATCGCCTCCTACAAAAAAGAGGGAGACCCTTGAATCCTAAAACTCAAGTGCCTCCCACATATGTGCTCTATGAAGGGTGAATTACGCGTTCGCGAGCGGGCGTACGCTGACCCTGTGCTTGATACCCTTGTGGAACTCAACGGTACCGTCGACCAGCGCGAACAGCGTGTCGTCCTTGCCACGGCCAACGTTCGCACCCGGGTGGATGTGCGTGCCGTGCTGACGGACGAGAATCGTGCCCGTGGTTACCGTCTGGCCGGCGAAGCGCTTCGTGCCAAGGCGCTGACCGCGGGAGTCACGGCCATTACGGGAGGAACCGAGTCCTTTTTTGTGTGCCATTGTGTATACCTACTCTTTCGTTACGAGTGTAATCTACTCGGCGACGGGAGCCTCGGCAACAGCCTCAGCCTCTGCCTTGACAGCCTTCTTGGCGCGGGAGGTAGCCTGAACCTTCACGATCTTCAGCTTGGTGAGCTGCTGACGGTGACCCTTCAGACGACGATAGCGCTTACGCTTCTGGAACTTGAAGACCAGCTGCTTCTCGCCCTTGAACTGCTCAACGATCTGAGCGGTAACCTTGGCCTTGGCCAGCTTGTCGGGATCGGTGACGATCTTCTTACCATCGTTGAGGAAGAGAACCGGCAGGGTGATCTTGTCGCCCTCATTGCCCTCAATCTTCTCGACGGTGATGACATCGTCGGTGGCGACCTTGTACTGCTTGCCGCCCGTGTTAACGATTGCGTACATGTTTACTTGCCCTTCATGCATCAGTTAGTGCAACAGCCGAATATAGTAGCAGGCGAAAATACCCCCGTCAACGAGTATGTGGAGCAAATCCACAAGTTCGCACAGGTATGGGGCTGACGAGTCGGCCCTCGTCGTCCTCGCATGCTTGATTCTGACGCTCGACATCGTAGGAGCAGATGGTCACGAGGTCTTGCATACCGGTGGAAACAATAGGTGCATCGACGCCCGGGGTCAAGCCCTGCAACAAAACATCAGCAGCAGAAAGCAAAATTTCCGGACGCATGGAGCCCTCGTTGTCGGCATGGGTGTCGAGCGTGAGGACCAGATGGTCCGGGCGCTCCCCCGCCGCGAGCTCATAGCCTACAAGCGTGTGGTCCAGATCAAGGCGCTTGCTCTTTTTGCCGCGCGCGTAGTCGATGCCATGGTCCGCGCGCAGTGCGTCGATCGCAGCGCGCACCTCGTCGGCGCTTACGGGCGCCTCGGGATCCAGGTGCAGATCGATACGATACGACAGGCGCGTAAGCTGCGCCGTCAGCGCCGGCGTGCGCACGTCGATGTAGGCAGCCTCGATGGGCGCCAGATCGGCCGGAGACGCCGCAGCCAGACGCCCAAACGCCTCATCGAGCGCCACGAACTCGGTCATAAACAGGTCATACCACTCGCAGGTCGACGACGTACCCACCGGTAGCGCCGACGAAAAGCCCACGCGCATGTGCGGTGAGAAGCCCTGCGTGACGGCATAGGGCAGGCCTGCACGGCGCACGATACGCTCAATGGTATGGATTAGTTCCAGATGGCCCAGATACTTAAGGCGATCACGCTTGCCGTAGCGAACGCGCAGCCTAAAGAGCGTGGAATTGTCGGTCAAGCGCTCACTCATGCGCGATCACCCATCAATACGTTCTTGGCGTGGAGCGTGGGGCAGATTCCGCAGCCGGTGCACGACGTGCGGGTGCAATCGGGCGTCGTGACGCCCTCGAGCGAGCGACGGTACTCGCGCTCGAGGAAGCCGCGCGTGCAGCCGGGGCTCACGTGCTCCCACGGCAGGCGCCAGTCCAACTCGTAGGGCAGGTGCACGAGCTCGTTAAGGTCGATGCCGTTTTTGGCCGCGGCCTCCTTCCAGTTGTCGAGCGAGAAATGCTCCACCCAGGCGTCAAAGCGAGAGCCCGCGCGCCAGGCATCGATGATGACGGGCGTCATATCGCGACCGGCACGGGACAGCGCTGCCTCGATGAGCGAGGTCTCGGCATCGTGGTAATGAACGCGGACGGCACGGTTGCGAACACTCGTGACAAGCAGCTTCTGGCGACGCTTGACGTCGTCATAGTCGAGCTGCGGGCACCACTGGAACGGCGTGGCAGCCTTGGGGATAAAGACCGAAACCGAGATGGACACCGAGATCGAGCCGCGACGCGCCTTGGGCACCACGGAACGGCCGAGCTCCAGCACGTGGTCGGCCAGGTTGGCGATAGCCACGATGTCCTCGTCGCGCTCGCCGGGAAGGCCCATCATAAAATAGAGCTTCATGCGGTTCCAGCCGGCCTCGAAGGCAGCCTTGGCCGCACGGTCCAAGTCCTCCTCGGTCACGTTCTTGTTGATGATGTCGCGCATGCGCTGGCTGCCGGCCTCGGGGGCAAACGTCAGGCCGCCCTTCTTTTCGCCGGCGACCGACTCGGCCATATCGACGCCAAACGAATCCAGACGCTGCGATGGAATGGACACGCGAATGCCCGTGTCCTCTAGGCGGCGATTGAGCCTGCCAAGCACGTCGCGAATGCAGGAGTGGTCGGTCGTGGAGAGTGAGGTGAGCGATACCTCATCATAGCCGGTCTTTTCCAGACCCTGGATCACCGACGAGACGATCTGGTCGGCCGAGCGCTCGCGTACCGGGCGATACGTCATGCCGGCCTGGCAAAAACGACAGCCGCGGGCGCAGCCGCGCAGGATCTCGATAGACAGGCGGTCGTGGACCAGCTGCGCATAGGGCACGCACGACTGCGACAACGGATTGGTGGCACCGAAGTCCTCGACGACGCGCTTGTGGACCACGGTCGGCGCATCCTTGCCCTCGCGCGGCACGGTGTAGCCATGCGGTGAGCAGGGCTCGTCGTGACGGACCTCATAGAGCGACGGCACGTAGTTGCCGGCAATGGCTGCAAGCTCCTCAACGATCTGCGCGCGCGGGACTCCTTCGTCACGCAGGCGGCGATGCAGCTGGCAGGTCTCGAGCAACGATTCTTCGCCCTCGCCAATGAGGATAACGTCAAAGAAAGCCGCATACGGCTCGGGGTTGTACACCGAGGGGCCGCCGGCAATGATGATGGGGTCGTCTTCGCCTCGGTCGGCCGCTAACAGCGGGATGCCGGCAAGGTCAAGCGCCTCGAGAAAGTTCGTCACCGCCATCTCGTGCGGCACGTGCAGGCCGACGATATCAAACGAAGCGACCGGTGCCGCACCCTCGAGCGACAGCAGCGGAATGCCCGCCTCGCGCATGGCGTCACCCATATCGGGCCACGGCACATAGCCGCGCTCACAGGAGATGCCCTCGGCCTGGTTAAGGATGTTGTAGAGGATGGCGATGCCCTGGTTGGGCAGACCGACCTCGTAAACATCCGGATAGATCAGGCAGCAACGGTAGTCGGCATCGGCCTTGGAAAGCGTGCCCCACTCGTGATCGATATAGCGGCTCGGTTTCTCGACCTTGGCGAGCAACGGCTCAATTAAGTGAAAACAGTCTTGGTATGCAACGCGCAACGGAAAACCCCTAAGCAGCGAGATCGGATGCATCCTGATAGGACGCCATGGGACGGGTAGCGCCCGCGACCGTGGTCACCAGATCGCGAAGGCGGGAGAACGTGGCAGTGACCACCTCGTTGGCACGGCCGTAGTCGACATCGCGCTCGTAGAGCGAAACGAGGGCACGGCCCATGCCATAGGTGCCCGCGGCAGCAGTGAGCGCCTTGACGGCAAACCCGATATGCGGCGTCTGCTTGACCAGTGCGCGGGTGACCGCGCGGATCACAAGACCGCCGGCAAGCACGCCCGCGACCTCGTAGCCGCGCTCGGGCTTAATGCCGCGTCCAAAGACGGCAGCGAGCTCAAAGAGCATGCCCACCTGCGCCAGCGCCATAACGGGATAGTCGGCACCCGGCAAAAACACCAAAGCCCCGGTCGCCATATTGGTGAGCGCGCACGAGGTGATGATGCGATTGGCCGCCGCAATGCGCATAAAGGCAAAGTTCGCAGCAAAGGCCGTTTCCTTGTCGGTGCGATCGAGAATCCAGCGAGCGAGTGTCTCGAGCAGATACGTCTTATCGGTCGCAGCCACCACGCCGAGCATGGGCGTGGACTCCTCGATAAACGGCACCTCGACGGCGGACTCGGCGAGCACGCACACGGGCGCACCGGCAATCACGAGCTCCTGAACGGCACTCTCCAGGCGGTCGGATCCGCACGAGAGCACCAGCACCACATCGGTATCGGTCTTGGGAGCGATTCGCTCCTCCCCCAGGCGCTCGACGCGCACAATGCCCGAGGTCGTCTGCGGCACAAAGGCGTCACGCACTGTCTCGACCAAAAAGCGCGAGGCGGACGAATCCAGGTAGACCGAGACGCGCACCGGCGTATCGGAATCTTTCTTAACGGACGCGCCCATCTTAAAAGCGCGGGTCAGCTTATCTACGGGAATTTTCACAGCAAACCCCTCCAGCGGTTACACGGCGCCCGAACGATGCCGCCATATGGATTGTACGATACCCACCGTCAGCAACTGAATCATCATCGACGACGAACCAAAGCTAATGAACGGCAACGGAATACCGGTAATCGGCATCATGCCGATGCACATGCCGATGTTCTCGAAGGTCTGGAACGCCCACATGCCAACGATGCCCACGCACGAAAGACGCAAAAAAAGCGATTCACACTTTAATGCGACGCGAATCGTCGAAAAGATCAGCAGCACGTAGAGGCACAGGAGCAAAAAGGAGCCGCAGAAGCCGAACGTCTCGGACAGGAAGGCGAAGACGAAGTCGGTATGGAACTCGGGCAGAAAGCCACCGGCAGATTGCGTCGCATGGCCCAGCCCCTTGCCAAAGAAGCCGCCCGAGCCAACGGCGATAAGCGACTGCTGCAGGTTGTAGGCATCGTCCGAATCGGCATTATCGGGATCGATAAAGACCGTCAGACGGTTCATCTGGTACTGCTTAATGAGCACATCGTGGCCGAGCAGCGAATCGAAAACCGAATCGAGCGCTAGGACGAGCGCCACCAGGCCCACGAGCAGGGCCAGGGTCGATAGCACCCATTCGCGGCGCGCACCGCTCATGCAGATAACGATAGCGCCCGAAACCAGCACGACCAGGCCTGAGCCCAGGTCGCCCATCGCGACGACGGCCAAAAACGGGATGGACAGCATGCCGCAGAGCTTGACGTAGTCGCGAACGGTATCGATACGCCCGTTGTACTGCGAGCCAAGCGTAGCGATAAAGAAGATGGTGATGAGCTTGGCAAGCTCAACAGGCTGAAACGTCAAACCGATACCGGGAATCTTGATCCAGCCCGTCATGCCCAGACCGCCCGTATAGGACAGACCCGGAATCTTGGGCGAGAAGATCACGATCAGGTCGATGACGAGCAACGCCGTCGAGAAATTGGAAATACCGCGCAGGTCGGTACGCCAGACGAGCACCGCCAGCACCGCACCGATGCCGATTCCCAGCAGGTGACGCGAGAACGAGGCATCGGCCTTAAACTGGGAAGCCGACCAAATGATGATGGCACCGTAGACGACGAGGGCCACAGTTGCCACGAGCACGCCGATGTGCACCTTCTGACGGAACGTGCCGCGCGAGGCCGAAAGCTGCTTGTTGACGCGGTCCAGGCTGCTGCGAGAGCCGGTCTTGGTTGAGCGGAACAGCTCCGCCGGAGAAAAATCCATCGCAACCTCCTATCGAACCGAAGAATCGCCCGAGGCCGAAGAGGTATCGGGCTCGTCATAAATCACGCCGAGCACGTCGCGCACGACATGCATCGCGGTATCTGAGCCGCCGCCGCCCTGCTCCAGGACGGTAGCGATGACATACTTGGGATCATCGGCCGGTGCATAGGCGCAGAACCACGCATATTCGTCCTCGCCGCTTTTCTCGCCCGTGCCCGACTTGCCATATACCTGCGGCGTCAGGGTGCCAAAGTGCGCCGCCAGCGACGTCGATGCCGTGTAAATCACGTCGTGCATGCCGTTGCGAACAAGGGCCAGATCCGAATCGCTGTTGATCTTGGCCTCCAGGCGCTTCTTCTTGCCCTTGCCGTTGTACTTATAGGCATCGCCGTCGCCATCGCGCGACACGGCGGACAAAAACACGTGAGGCACGTACTGTTTGCCGCCGTTGGCAAGACCCATATAGGCGCACGCCATCTGCAGAGGCGTCACCAGGATGTCACCCTGACCGATGGCGATGTTGGTCATATCGCCAGCATTCCACTTGCGGTCCTCGGCAGAGGCATCGGTGAAGTACGACTCTTTCCACTCGGCATCGGGAATACGACCCGCGCCCTCACTCGGCAGATCGATACCGCAGGTCTTGCCTAGGCCCCAGCGACGAAAGACCTCCTGCAGGCCCTCGGGATGTTGCTCGTCATAAAAGAAAGCCTTGCCCATGTCGTAAAAGACGGGATCGCACGAGTTAGCGATACCCGACTGCAGCGTCATGGTGCCGTGACCAGACGTAAGCCAGCAGCGCTTGCCCCAAGCCTTGCCCAATCCCGTCCAATAGCCCGTGCAGTTGGTTGTCTGTGTTGAAGTGTAGGTTCCAAACTCAAGACCGGCCAGTGCCGAGAGTGGCTTGATGGTCGAGGCCGACATGTACTGTCCGCTAATGGCGCGGTTGAGCAGCGGGTGCGAACCCTCGTCATCATTGAGCTCGGTCCACACGTCGTTTGAGACGCCGCCGATAAAGACGGAGGGATCGAACTTGGGCTCGCTCGCCATGCCCAGGATCTCGCCATTGTTGGGATCGAGACACACCACGGCCCCGTTGCCGGCATTGCTGTAGCCAGTGGTCTTGGCAAGCTCGATAGCGCTCGCCAGCGCCGTCTCACAGGCCTGTTGGATCTTAAGGTCGAGCGTGAGCTTAATGTCGGAGCCGGCCTTCGCGGGCACGGCGCCGGCCTGACCGGTCACATTGCCCGAGGCATCGACCTTGACGGTCTGCTCGCCACGAATACCCTGCAGCAAGTTTTCGTAGTAGCTCTCAACGCCCGCCTGGCCCACGATATCGCCAGACTGGTACGCAATCTGGCCAGCAGAAGCATCATCATCGCCAGAGGTTTTCCTATTCTGGGCCTCAAGCTGCTCGGAGGTAATGGTGCCGGTGTAGCCCAAGATATGGCATGCCGTCTCGCCGTAGGGATACTGACGCTCGGTGCGCTCGGCAATCTTGACACCCGGGAACTCGCCGGCGTGCTCCTGAATATAGGCAACCGTTGAGCGACGAACGTCCGTCGCGATGGTATGCAGGCTCTGAGCGCCCTCGGAATTGTCCTGGATATTGCGCAGAACCGCCACGTAGGGCATACCGAGCACGTTGGCAAGATGGCGAACCAAAACCTCATCCTCGGCAAGGTCGCGGTAGGCCACGACGGCAAGTGAGGGACGGTTCTGGACAAGCGCCACGCCATTGCGGTCGAGGATGCGGCCGCGCACAGCGGGTGTGGTAACGGTGCGAGTCTGATTGCTATTAGCCTGCTTCTCGTAATAGTCCGACGAGACCATCTGCATGCCCCACAGCTTGACGGCAAGCGCCGCAAACATCGCGCCCACGCCGGTGGTGAGGATGGAGAAGCGGCCCTTGAAGGCGGTCGCCGCGGTATTGCCCTCGCCCTCGGTGGCGCGCGGGGCCGTTCCATGCTGAGTATCGTAGGTAAAACGGGAATCGCCGCGACGCATGATGACCAGCGCGACCACGATGGCCACAACCAGCACGATACCGGCGATAATAACCGTCATCTGGGAAGACATCTACGGGCCTCCCCTATTTGAGCTTACGGGTCTTGGGCTTAAAGCGCATGCCCGTCTGGCGTCCGCCACGTGCGGAGAATCCATAGCCGGACTGCGGCACGACGCCGGACATCAAAAACGGAATGGCAACCAGACCCGTCAGGATCGAGGACGGCAGCGAATGACCGAAGATCGCCACGACAAAGCTCGTCTCCAAACCCATAAACAGCAAGATGATGCTGTAGATCACATTAATGACGAGCGCGAAGGCGCCCACAGTGACGCCGCGCGCACTCGGGGTACCGCCCGTCTGTCCGACGGCACTGTGCACCAGGGCAAAAGAACCCACGGTCAGCAGGAGCGACATAACGCCCACCGGCACGGCAGCGGAGAGGTCATAGAACAAGCCGCTGCAAAAACCGCACACGACGGCACGGGTCGGGTCGCCCGAGAACACGCTCAGGCACACCAGGATAATCATGAAGTTGACGCGACCGCCCGCAATGGAGATCTGCGGCGCCAGGCCTGCCTGCAGCAGCAAGCACACAATGGCGGCGATCACAAACGTACGGGAGCTCATCCCCTGCTCGTGTAGATCCATGGACATGCCCCCTATTCGCTCGAGCCGGAATCGGTCGTCTCGGACGTGTCGGAACTGCCATCCGAGCTCTCGTCCTTAGTCTTGGCCGCAGCGTCGCGCGACGTTCCCTGCGGCGTGCTGTTGGCCGTGCTCACGTCCTCATCCGAGGCCGACTGCTCGTCGGTCAGCGAGGTGATGACCAGCACTTCCTCGTTGTTCTCGGCCGTCGCCTGGGCGCGCACCACAATGGTGTAGTACACATCGTTTGCCGATTTCTCAACCGACGAGACGGTGCCGAGCGGAAGGCCCTTGGGGAATACGCCGCCAATGCCCGAGGTCACGATGATGTCGCCAACCTTAACGTCGGAGTCGACGCTCACATACTCGAGACGCAGCGTGCCGTCAGCCTGACCCTGCAGCATGCCCTGGGCGCGCGTGTCCTGCACCATGGCGGACACGCCCGAGTTCTCGTCGCCAATCAGGCGCACGGTAGACGTCTTGGCCGAGACTTCGATGATCTGGCCGATAACACCTGCCGAGCTCGTTACGGGCATGTTGATGGAAAGCCCATCAGCGGAACCCTTGTCGATGGTTACGGTCGAGGTCCAGGCATCGCCGGAGGCACCGACAATACGAGCTGCGGTCGATTTGAGGTTGTAGGTCGACTGCAGGCCGACCAATCCCTCCAGACGCTCAGCGGTCTTTTGAGCCTCGGAGAGCTCGGCAACCTTAGAGGTCAGTTCCTCGTTTTGCTTCTTAAGCTCGTCAAGCGTGTCCTGCGACGCCGTAAGGTTAGAGAACACGTTGCCGATCGCATTGAAGGGAGCCGCCACAGCCGAGCCCACAAAGCGCACCGGCGAGGTAATCGTCGTCACACCCGAACGCACGGCATGAATCGGCCCAGCCTCGCCCTCACGAATGTAAAACGTGAGCAGCAACACC
>UQIQ01000050.1 GCA_900541185.1 uncultured Collinsella sp. | reverse complement strand
CTTCCCCCGAGAACAATTATCAGTGCAGGTAGACGACTTGCCGATTTTCGGAAAAACCAGGCATGGTCAGCCCCTACGGGTAAAACGTAGTAGATAGGCCGTTTTCGTGGCGCGGCCCCAAAACAGCCTTTTGGGACGGGTGGTATCCTTGGTAGCCCTGTGTCGCAAACGCACCTTAAACGCAAGGAGTCCCATGGATCTTATCGCCCAGCTCGCCCGCGAGCTCAACCTTAAGGCCGCTAACATTGAGGCGGCCGTCAAGCTCATCGACGAGGGCAACACCATCCCCTTTATCTCGCGCTACCGCAAGGAAGCAACGGGCGGCATGGACGACGTCGCCCTGCGCGCACTCGACGAGCGCCTGTCCTACCTGCGCAATCTTGAACAGCGCAAAGAGGACGTCATTCTGCTCATCGATGCCCAAGGCAAACTCACGCCCGAACTCGAGCAGCAGATTCGCGAGGCCACGCAGCTCCAGCGTGTCGAGGACCTCTACAAGCCCTACCGCAAAAAGCGTATGACCCGCGCGCAGAAGGCCCGCGAGGCAGGCCTGGAGCCGCTCGCCAACATGATCATCATGCAGGCATCCGCCAAGGGCAGCGCACTCGACGCCGCCGCAGCCTACGTCAACGAGGAGGCCGGCTTCGACACGCCCGAGAAGGCGCTCGCCGGCGCGGCAGACATCGTGGCCGAGACGGTGGCCGAGGACCCCGAGAACGTCGCCGACCTGCGCGCCTTTACGCAAAACACCGCCGACATCGTCGTCGAGGCCACCGACCCCGCCGAGAAGACTCCCTACGAGCCCTACTACAACTATGATGAGCCGCTGCGCCGTATACCCAACCACCGCGTGCTGGCTATCGACCGCGGTGAGCGCGAGGGCAAGCTCCGCGTGCGCGTGAACGTCGACGGCGCCGCCGCCACGGCACGCCTCGGCAGCCGTTGGCCCCGACGCCAGGGCGTCTTCGCGCCCGTCTTCGATGCCGCCATCGCCGACGGTTACAAGCGCCTCATGGCCCCCTCGCTGGAGCGCGAGGCCCGCGCCAAGCTCACCGTCCGCGCGCAGACCGAGGCCATCAATGTCTTTGCCAAGAATCTCGAGGGCCTGCTCTCGGCACGCCCCGTGCGCGGCGCCCGCGTGCTCGCGCTCGATCCGGGCTACCGCACCGGCTGCAAGGTCGCCGTCATGGACGAGACCGGCAAGCTGCTCGACCACGGCGTGGTCTACCCCACCAAGCCGCGCCACGACGTCGCCGGCACCAAGCGCGAGCTCGCCCGCCTCGTCAAGAAGGACGGCGTCAACACCATCGTCATCGGCAATGGCACCGCCAGCCGCGAGACCGAGGAAGTCGTCTCGGAGTTCATCGCCGAGCAGGCGCCTGAGCTGCGATACACCATCGTCAACGAGGCCGGCGCATCGGTGTACTCCGCCTCCGAGCTCGCCAGCCAGGAGTATCCCGACCTGGACGTCACCGTGCGTGGCGCCATGAGCCTGGGCCGCCGCCTGCAAGACCCGCTGGCAGAGCTCGTCAAGATTCCGCCCCAGTCTATCGGCGTGGGCCAGTACCAGCACGACCTTGACCAGGCCGAGCTTTCGCGCACCCTGGGCCATGTGGTGGAGGACGTCGTCAACCGCGTGGGCGTCGACGTGAATACCGCGAGCGCGAGCCTACTGGGATATGTATCGGGCATCACGCCGAGCGTGGCCAAAAACATCGTGGCCTACCGCGAGGAAAACGGCGCCTTTACCGATCGCCGCCAGCTCAAGAAGGTCCCCAAGCTGGGACCCAAGGCATATCTCAACGCCGCGGGCTTTTTGCGCATTAGCGGCGGCAAGAACCCACTCGACGCGACAAGCGTCCACCCCGAGAGCTACGAGGTAGCCACGTCCGTCCTAGAACGCGCCGGCGTTAAAGCAAGCGAGCTCAGCCGCGGCGGCGCGCCCGACATCGAGCGCCGCCTGGGCAGCATCTCGGCGCTGGCAAGCGACCTGAACTGCGGCACCCTCACGCTCATCGACATCGTCAACGAGCTCAAGAAGCCCGGCCGCGACCCGCGCGACGACGCGCCCGAGGTGGTCTTTAGCCGCTCGGCGCTTTCCATCGACGACCTGGAACCCGGCATGGAGCTCAAGGGCACGGTGCGCAACGTCGTGGACTTTGGCGCCTTCGTCGACGTGGGCGTGCACCAGGACGGCCTCGTACACATCTCTAAGCTGGCCAACCGCTTTGTCAAGCACCCCAGCGACGTCGTGCGCGTCGGTGACACGGTCAAGGTGTGGGTCGAAAAGGTCGATCGCGACCGCAAGAAGATCTCGCTCACCATGGTGCAGGGCAAGTAAACCGCCAAAGCAAAGATACCCCCTGTAGCGATGTGCAAAATCGCGAGTATTCTGCAAATTCCACCGTTCCGGATGCCCCTCAGAGACAATAACCTCAAAAACGGCCCCCGTTTTAGCGACATTAGAGCCAAAACGGGGGCTGTTCCGTGCTTCACCCAACTGGTAAAAGCCTTTACCTTGCTGAATACTCTCAATTTTGCACGGCGCAGGCGGGGGTACCTTTGCCCACGGCAGGATATGGAAGCCAAGCGCCAACTTGCTGGCAAGCTCGTGCCGGCAGCCCCGGCCTTTCCTTTGCCTAGCGCGACCCTCGCGGAGCGCGTGAGCGATAGGGAAAGGAAAGGCCGGGGCGAACAACCAGCGGCGCAGCCAGTGTTCGCGTTACGGCAGAATATGGAAACCCAAAGCGGCGATATCCTTGGCAAAGCCGCGCACGGTGTCGAGCGAGACCTCGTACGGGTCGCGGCCGATGTTCTTGCGCTTGGCCAGGATGCTGTTAGGCACCGTGATGATCTGACAACCGCAGGCTTCGGCCTGGTAGATGTTGATGAGCTCGCGCGTAGACGCCCACAGGACCTCGCAGTTGGGCTTGGCGGCGGCCTTCTTGACCGACTCCGTCACAAACGGAATGGGGTCGACGCCGGTGTCGGCGATGCGGCCGGCAAAGAGCGAGATGATGGACGGCGTCTCGGCGTCGACGGCCTCGACCATCTCATCAACCTGCGTAGGCGTAAAGATGGTGGTGACGTTGACCTTGATGCCGTCGGCCGAAAGCTTGCGCACCAGCTCGGCGGTGGACTCGCCCTTGGTGGTCACGCACGGAATCTTGACGTAGACGTTCTCGGCCCAGGTAGCGATCTCGCGCGCCTCGACCTCCATGGTCTCGACGTCGTCGGCAAAGACCTCAAACGAGACGGACACATCGGTGATGTGGGCCAGGACCTCCTTGGCAAACGCGCGGTAATCCGTCACGCCGCCCTTCTTCATAAGGGACGGGTTGGTCGTGAAACCCTGAACGTTGCCGTTCTCGTACATGTCGAGCATGCCCTCGAGGTTTGCACCGTCAGCGAACACCTTGATTGCCATCTGCCTGATTCCTTTCGCTTGCACATGGGCGTTAAACTGCTAAACACTTTACCTACGTTTATCAAGGCGTGAGCTGCGGTTTTTTATCTTCTCGGCGAACGGTATAAACACCTCAGTGTTTGGATTGATAAATCGATTGAGCATGCAAAAGCAAAGAGTCGCAGTTTGAGCAAACGTCAGAACGTGGGATTCATTAGATGAGGCCGAAATGCTGCATCGCTGTGACGGTGCCGTCGTGTGCGACATCATCAGTCACGTAGTCGGCGAGCGCCTTGACCTCGGGCATAGCGTTGCCCATGGCCACGGCCGTCTCGACAGCGGCGAGCATACCCAGATCGTTGCCGGAATCGCCAAAGCCAAAGGTGCGCGCGTTGCCGGTGCGACCCAGGTATTCCAGCGCTCGCGCCACGCCCACGCCCTTGTCAATGCCCTTGGGGCTCAGCTCGCGATTCTGGCCACCGGTGTTGCACAGCTCAAACTCGCGATCGATAAAGCCGTCATCGTTGGCCACGCGAGCCAAACTGGGCACACTGAGGCATACCTTGCCCACGCGCAGACTGCCGTCGACGCGCATTTCCTCGGTGCTGTGCACCACAGAAGTGCCGATCAGAGACGACTGCTCAACACCCGCGGGTTCCAGGGCAAAAGTAGCAACGTTGGTCTCGAAAAAGGCCTCAATCCCTGCCGCGGCCATACGGCGTGCAAGCTCCTCGACAACGTCCTCGTCAAAGCAGTCCTCGTGTACCACGCGGCCCTCGACCTCGAGCGTGGCTCCCGCCATGGCAACGACACCCGCAGGCTCCAAAGCACGCAGGCCATCGGCAATCAGCCACAAGGGACGACCCGTGCAGATAAATGCTTGGTGGCCCGCATTGCGCAGACGACCAAATGCATCGACAACGGCCTTCGACGGGTGGACCGCATTGAAGTCCTTATCGGTCATATCGTCGGGATCGAACGACGTCAGCGTGCCGTCCACGTCAAAAAAGAGCACGGCGGAATCGGGGCACGCATCAATCATATGGGTTCCTTTCGAGGATAAGGGCAAACGAAGCATCCATCATATAATGGAGCGACGCAACCAGAGAGGTCACCCATGGAATTTTACGCAAGCTGCCCCGAGGGCTTTGAGTCCGCACTCGCCGATGAGCTTAAACGCCTCGGACTTTCGCATGTCCGCCGCCTGAAAGGCCGCGCTACATTTGAGGGCGAGCTCGAAGAAGGCTACCGCGCCTGTCTGTGGTCGCGCCTGGCGAGCCGCGTGTTCGTGGTACTCGGGCGCTTTGAGGCGCAGGATGCCGATGGGCTGTACGACGGCGTTTACGACATCGCCTGGGAGAGCATTGTCCGCCCCGGAGCAACCATCGCCATCACCGCCCGCGGCGTGACCGAGCAGCTGCGCAACACGCGCTTCTCTGCCCTGCGCGCCAAAGACGCGCTGTGCGACCGCCTGGCCGAGACCACGGGCCGTCGCGCCGATGTCGATGCCGCCGACCCCGACGTTCACCTGCTGCTTTCGCTGCGCCAGCGTCGCGCGAGCATCAGCCTGGACCTTTCGGGCGATCCGTTATTCAAGCGCCTGCCGCCCGCAGCGACCCGCGCCGGCGAGGGCTCGCACGTGCTGCGCCCCGACTACGCCGCCCTGGTGCTTTCGCAGGTCGGCTGGACCACGCTGTGCGAGCGCGAGCTAACGGCCGACGATTACGAGAACGAAGCCCTGCCCACGCTGGTCGACGCCTCGTGCGCCGGCGGCGGCCTGCTGCTGGAAGCCGTGAATATCCTAACCGACCGCGCCCCGGGGGCCGCCCGCGAGCGCTGGGGCTTTGAGGGCTGGCAGCTGCACGACGCCGCCCTGTGGGAGCAGCTGCTTGCCGAGGCACGCGAGCGCGAGGCGGCAGCACGCGAGCGGCAGGCACGCATCGTGGCCGTGGATGTTGACCCCGCCGCCCGCAAGACCGCTGAGCGCATGGTCAAGTGCGCCGGCTACAAGCGCTTTGTCGATTTTTGCGCCGCCAAGTCCGCCACCGTGCTGGACCACGCGGGCGCCGTCGCCGGTGCCGCCGTGGTCGCGGATACGACCGAGACACCGCTGTCGCTTATGCACGACGCCATGACGCTGGTCGGCGAGCTGCGCCGCGCGCCCGAGCTTGCCGCGGCGCCGGTCGCCGCACTCACCCGCGACGGATTGCTGGCCCGCGCGCTCCACGCCGAGCCCGAGCGCTCGATTGCCGTCATGCCCAACAACGAGGAAGCAGCTATTGAGGTCTGGCCTTCGCTCGACCAGGCCGCCGCGGCGTTTGAGGCTTCGACCAGTGCGGATGCCGAGGCCAAGGTTGCGGATGCCAACGAAGTCAACGACAACGCCGCCGACACCCCCATGCCCGAGCCTGCCGCCATGCTCGACCTGGGCGACGGCAAGCCGCTGCCTGTGCTCATCCCGGAGTCCGAGCAGTTCGCCAACCGCCTGCGCAAAAATGCCCGCCTGCGTCGCAAGTGGGCCAAGCGCGAGGGCGTGAGCTGCTACCGCGTCTACGATGCCGACCTACCCGACTACTCCGCCGCCATCGACCTGTACGAGGGCTGCCCGCAGACGCCGGGCCGCTGGCTCGTCATCGCCGAATACGCCGCGCCCAAGACCATCGATCCCGCGCTTGCCCAGGCCCGCATGCTCGACATCTTGGCCATCGCGCCCCGCATCTTGGATGTTCCGGCCGAGCACGTGCATGCCAAGGCCCGCATGCGTTCGCGCGGCGGCTCGCAGTACGGCAAGCAGGGCGCCGGCAAGGGCGGATCGGGAGAACGCGCCAATATCGCACGCCGCCGCCTGCCGCTCATCGAAGAGGGCGGACTCACCTTTGCCGTCAACTTTGATGACTACCTGGATGTGGGCATCTTCTTGGATCACCGCGTCACCCGCAACCTGGTGCGCGAGCACGCCAAGCAGGCGCGCCGCTTCCTCAACCTGTTCGCCTACACCGGCACCGCCACCTGCTATGCGGCAGACGGCGGCGTCGAGGAAACTGTGACGGTCGACCTTTCCAACACCTACCTGGATTGGGCCGAGCGCAACATGCGACAGAACGGCTTTGTGGGGCCGCAGCATCACTTTGTGCGCGGTGACGTGCTCGCCTGGATTCGCGACCAGCGCCAGACGCGCAACCGCTGGGACCTAATCTTTGTCGACCCGCCCACGTTTTCGAACTCGTCCAAGATGGGCCGTCGCACCTGGGATGTCCAACGCGACCATGTTGAGCTTTTGGCCGGCGTATCTCGCCTGCTCGCACAGGGCGGCCATGCCATCTTTAGCTGCAACCTGCGCGGCTTCCGCCCCGAGACGCGCAAGCTCGCACGAGCGGGCGTCGTGCTGGAGGACATTACGGCACAGACCATCCCCGAGGATTTCGCGCGCAACCAGAAGGTGCACCATTGCTATATCGTGCGCCGCCTGCCCATCGAGGACGCCATGGCAGAGGTCGGCTTTAGCGCCGAGGAAATTGCCGAACGCGTCGAGGAGCTGCGCAACCCCGAGGCCCGCAAGCCCCGTGCAGCAGCGCCCACGCACGCGCAGGCCGGCGACCGAGGGCCGCGCGGCGACGGCAAGCCCGCCTGCGCAGGCAAGCCCAAAAAGAAGAAGTTCTACGCCAGCAAGCCCAAGGGCAAGTAAACAAAGTTGCGGTGGAATACGGACTGTTTTGCCTGGAATTAGGCAATTTTAGACCGTATTTCACCGCAACTCATATTGGGATGGTGGTTGGCGATCTAGCCTTGGGTGACCAATCGGTAACCGATACCCACATGCGTCTGGATATAGCGCGGGTGCGCGGGGTCGGACTCGATCTTCTTGCGCAGCGTGCCCATAAAGACACGCAGGCTCGCCAGGTCGCTCTTGGTTGCCGTGCCCCAAATCTCGTGCAGGATAAACTGGTGCGTCAGCACCTTGTCGGCGTTATGCGCCAGCAGGCACAGGAGCTTGTACTCGATCGGCGTCAGATGCAGCTCCTCGCCATCCATCGTGGCGATGCCGGCATCAAAATCGATATGCAGCTCACCGGTATCGAACGAGCCCTCGGAGGCAACGCCGCCCGTTTGCGCATACGAAAGGCGCCTGAGCGTCGTGCGAATGCGCGCGAGCAGCTCCTCGACCGAAAACGGCTTGGTCAGGTAATCGTCGGCGCCAGCATCGAGCGCACGAATCTTGTCCGCATCCTCGCTGCGCGCCGAGACCACGATGATCGGCATGCCCGACCATGCGCGCACCGACTCCACAACCTTGACGCCGTCCATATCGGGCAGACCCAGGTCGAGCAGCACGATGCTCGGTGCCTGCGATGAGGCGGCGGCGATGGCGGCATGGGCGGTCTCCACGGCCATATGACGCAAGCCGTGCGCCTCGAGCGCGGCAACGATAAGGTTGCGAACAGCTGGGTCGTCCTCAACGACCAAGATGAGCGGTTTTACGGCAGAGTTCGGCACAGCGCTACTCCTTATCAAACGAAACGTCGGCGACGGGAAGCTCAATCGTAAAGACCGAGCCGTGCGGGTCCGCCGCGGCAACCTCTATGCTACCGCCATGCGCCAGCGCAATGGAGCGGCAGAGCGAAAGACCCAGGCCCACGCTGCGATGGCTGTCGGCAAGACCGTGGTTGGCAGTGTAGAACGACTCAAAGATTCGCTCGCGGTCCTCGGGCGCAATGCCCGGGCCGTCATCGGCCACCGAGCACGCCACGCGTCCATCGTCGACGCTAATCGAAATCATGATATGCGAGCCTGCGGGCGTATAGGTGATGGCGTTGTTCACCAGATTGACCACCAGCTGCACCATCAGGCGCGCATCGACGTTGACGAGCGCCGGCTCATCGCACGCCACCACCTTAAGGTCGTGCTCGCGCACGGCAGGGTTCACGTGGCGCAGCGCCTCCTCCACGATATCGTCCATGAGCTCGAGCGTGGTCGACAGGCGCATACCGCCGCCCTCGAGCTTGGTGATGGCGAGCAGGTTCTCGACGGTGGCGTTGAGCCATTGCGCATCCGAGCGAATGGACAGGAGCAGGCCGCGGCGCGTCTGGGCGTCGAGCACGGCGGTGCCGGTCGAGCCCTGGTCGAGCAGCACATCGGCATTGCCCGAAATACTGGTGAGCGGCGTGCGCAGGTCATGCGAGATGGAGCGCAGCAGGTTGGCGCGCAGCTGCTCATTTTTGGCAAGCACCGCCGCCTCCTCGCGGGCCTCCATGGCGCGGGCGCGATCGAGCGCCAGCTCGCCTTCGCTCACGATGGCATCGGCAAGTGTCCGCTCCTCATGCGTCAGCACGTCGGGCTCGGCAACGATAGCCAGCACGCCCACCACCGAGGCGGGATCGCCCGAGCGCGCGAAGCCGTCGCCTGTGCGAACCGTCAGGTAGATGCCATAAAACGCCGAGCCGCCAAACGTGGCGTCGAGCGGCGTTCCCACATAGGCGGACGCCGAGAGCCGCGGTGGCATCTGCGGCGCCAGTTCGTGCACCGGTGCGGCATCGCCCACGGCCGTGTAAGTCGCGCGCGGCAGCAGGTCATCGCCCTCGGCGTCGGCGCTGTACCACACGACAGGGCAGCCCGAAAGACGCGCCAGCTGCGTGGCCATGGCGTGAACGATCTGATGCTGATCGGCGCACCGCTGCAGCATGCGGTTGGTCTCGAGCACCATATGCGTGCGGCGGTCGCTGGCGGCAGCCTGTGCCAAGGCGCGGCGCAGGGCCAACGCAATCGAACTCGACACAAGCGAGACCACGAACATGATGAAGAACATGCCGGGATAGCCGCGGTCGATAAGCGACAGCGAGTAGCGCGGGTCGACAAACAAGAAGTTGTAGAGCGCCACGGCGGCAGCCGAGCTCAGCAAGCAATACAGGCGACTCCAGGTAAAGAATGCGCACAGCTGAACGGCAAACACATAGACGATCATGATGCTCGGCGCGAGACCCGGATGGTCGAGCAGCGCGCCCACAATCGTCGCCGCGACCAGCAGCCCCACCGATACGCAGGCGTCATACAGAGGAGTGCGGCGCGTCAGCGTTGTGCGCCGCCACCAAAAGCTATCGGCAATATCGCCGTCCGTACGGACGTCCATCAGCGTCCCGCCCCTCTCTCAAAAACAAAAACCACCACAAAGGGGACACCTTTGTGGTGGTTTCCCTTGTGGTGGTTCCAAGTGTATAGCCTTTGCAACCGGCGGTCGCTAGACAAACAGCACGTGCGCGAGCAGTGCGCACACGCACGCCGCGACAAGCACCGTCACCACGATCGAAATCACGCGGTCGGCCATGTCCATGTTGGCCCGATTCGTAAAGAACCGATCTTCGGCAGCATCGGCGCGTACCTCACGCACCAGCTCGGTCGCAAGATCGCAACCGTCAAGCACCTTTGCATCCATGGTTTCCTCCCAGGACTCAATCCCCGTCAATACAAGCCCGCCCGTTCGCAGACAAACCTCGAGCGTCGACTACGGCCGCTCGTTGGGGGCCAGGCGCTGCATCTTGTTCACGGCCTTGAACTTGGTGAACAGCGGCACGTACTCAAAGCTCACGTTGGAGTTCTCCAGGCCGTACCAACGCGCGGGCGTGCCGGCGGCGCGGCGAATGATGTACTTGAGCGTGATGGCCGTACGCTCGCTCGGCTCCACATCGCTTTCAGGCGCCAGAAGCTTACGAATCAGGACGAACTTGAACGTGCCGATGTTACCCGGATCCTTGTAGACCGAGTAGTCATGCGTCTGCGGCGGCAGCTCGCCGGTGGCAGCCAGGTCCTGAACAACCTGACGCAGGTAGGCATTGACGCGCTGGTTGATCTTGTAGCCCAGGTACAGGTGCACGCGGAACACGTAGTCGGTGCCGAACGTCTCGACCGAATAGGCAAAGGTGTGCGGTTCGTCCATGGTCTCGACATTCACGAACCACCAGGCGCGGGCACGTTTGGGATGCTTGTCCAAGATCGAATAGACGATATCGCGGTCGATGTAGTCGGTATGGGTGTCCTTGGTCAGGTACACGATGTTGTCGCTCATGCGCTCGTAACGGTCGTCGTCGCGCAGACGCTTGAGCTGCGGCAGGTAGCTACGCAGCGGCAGCAGCGTAAACTGGCGCTGCTCGACCGCCGTGCCGTTGTACCAGCACACCATAATGCCCATGATGAGTGCAGCCATGAGGATGGTGAAGTAGCCGCCGTGGAAGAACTTGGTGAGCGAGCTCACAAAGAAGAAGCCTTCGAGCAAAAGGAAGAAGGCCGCGAAGATCCACGGAGCAACCTTGAGCTTGCGCTCCTCGTGCAGGTAGAAGAAGAGCAGCAGCGTGGTGCACATCATAGTCAGCGTAATGGCAAGGCCGTAGGCGGCTTCCATATGCGCCGAGTTCTGGAACAGCAGCACCACGATGACGCAGCCGACAAGCATGACGTTGTTGACCATGGGGATGTAGAGCTGGCCTTTGGTCTCGGCAGGGTAGAAGACCTGCATGTGCGGCATGAGGTCCAGACGGCTGGCCTCGGACACCAGCGAGAATGCACCGGTGATGAGCGCCTGCGAGGCGATGATGGCCGCGACGGTGGAAAGGCCGACGGCAAACGGGCGCAGGCCCGGGGCGAGCATCTGGTAGAACGGGTTGAGGTCGGCAATGCCCATGAGCTCGGGGTTGGCAGCGTTGTTCATAAGCCAAGCGCCCTGGCCCATATAGGAAAGCAGCAGGCAGCACTTAACGAACGGCCAGGTAGCGTAGATGTTGCCGCGGCCGACGTGGCCCATGTCGGAGTAGAGCGCCTCGGCACCGGTGGTGGCGAGGAAGCAGCTGCCCAGAATCATGATGCCCGCGTGGTTGTTGGGGCTCAACAAAAAGGCGATGCCGCGCACCGGGTTGAGGCACAGCAGCACGGCGGGGTGCTGGAAGACAAAGAACAGACCCGTGCCGCCCAGGAACAGGAACCACAGCGTCATGATGGGGCCAAAGGCATGACCGATCTTGGCCGTACCGATGCGCTGCACCAAGAAGAGCGCGATGATGATGGCGAGCGTAATGGCGACGACGCGGCCCTGATCATCGCCCAGCACGGCATGGACCGCCGGGATGGTGCGCAGGCCCTCGATGGCCGTGGTAACGGTAACGGCCGGCGTCAGGATGCCGTCGGCGAGCAGCGCGGCGCCACCCAGCATGGCGGGGATGATAAGCCACTTGCCACAGCGCTTGACCAGGCTGTACAGGGCAAAGATGCCGCCCTCACCATGGTTATCGGCGCGCAGCGAGATGAGCACATACTTGATGGTGGTCAGCAGCGTGACCGTCCACACGACAAGGGAGAGCGCGCCGAGCACGAACTCCTCCGTGACGCTTCCGATGCCGCCGTTGCCGGCAACGAGCGCCTTGGTTACATACATAGGGCTGGTGCCGATATCGCCGTACACCACGCCCAGCGTGACGAGCATCGCCGAGATGCTCACAGGAATCGCAGCGTGCGAGGCTGCCTCCTTAGCCTTTTGTTCCATAAGCCGGTTTCCTCCCAACTTTAATGTTCGAAGGAATTATAGGTAATCGGCCCATGGTTTAATGCACTGTTTTCCCAGCTAGATAAAGATTTATACAGTCTTTAGGCTACCGCGGCGATATGAAATGTGACAAAGGGACTATCCCCTTGTCACGTTCGTCATTTTCCGAGCCAGTTTTTGAACCACCACTCCATGGAGCGGCTCATCTCGGCCATAAAGGGGCTCGTGTGCTTGCGGGTGTAGATATCCACGACGCGCTCCCCCACCTCGCGGGCGTGCGGGCGAAACATCGCATCCATCTCGGCCACCTGCGCATCCATGGTCGCGTCGTCCGCACGGCGGTAGCGCTCCTCGTGCACCAGGTTAACCACGGGATGCGCAATCGCCGGACGCTCCTTGCGGGGCGTGCCGATGATGAGCATCGACAGCGGCATGGTATACGGAGGCAGATCCAGCAGCTCGGCCACTTCCTCGGCATTCTCGACGACATCGCCGATATAGCAGCTCCCCAGCCCCAGGGCCTCGGCGGCAACCACGGCGTTTTGGGCGGCGATCACGGCATCTTGCGCCGCAATGGCAAAGTCGCCCAGACCCGGTGCACGACGGGGCAACTTTCCCGTGCGCTCTACAAACTCGGGCTCAAAGCAGCCCACATGCTCAAACAGATCGATCCACTTGGCATAATCGACCACAAATATAAGTGCCCAGGGCGCCTTGGCGATCATGGGCTGATGGTCGCACAGGTCGGCCAGACGGTCCAGCATAGCCTGCTCGCGGATGCTCACGATGGAATACATCATCATGGCGCCTGCCGACGGCGCACGGCTCGCCGCATGCAGAATCGCCGTCCGCTGCTCGTCGGTCACCGCCACGGGGCGGTCGTCGTCATCACGCGCGAAGGCACGCGTGGAGGAACGGTGCTCCAACGTGTCCAGCACCGCATTGCCCGTCGTCTCGACCGGATAGCCACACGTATCCACGCCCGCAGCTCCGTCGCCGCCCATGTCCGCCTTGCAAATCTGCTCGCTCATCGCCCTACCCTCGCCATTTCTTTAAGAAGCCTTTACGTTTCCGTGTAATTCCCGTCCATTATCGCGCAGGTCGCCACAACATTGCGCTACACCGCCGCACCCGCGCGTTATTATGGCTGGTTGTTGTGCGCAGCCCTCAAATGCAGCGCATATCTTGGTAACAATCGGGTAAACCCCCGCTTTCGTACGTTTTAGTTTGTGAGGAGTCTCAGCATGTTCGCTGCCGCCATTTCGCTCGTCGGTCTTGCGGCGACCGTCTACCTTGTTTTGCGCGAGGCCAAGGCCATTCGCGCTCAGTCGGGCACCGTTACCAAAAGCGCTCTTGGGTGGAGCGTCGCCTTCGGCCTGTTCCAGCTCTTTTTGACCATTTGGGGCGCCATTGGCCTCGTCGCCCAAAACGAGCCGCTCGCCTTTGTGATGCTCATTCTGACCAACGCCATCCTCACCGGCTGCGCCTGGGCCAGCATCGCCCGCGACCGCATCGCCCTGCGCGTCTTTGCGTTCGCCGAGCCCGACGCCCCCGCCCCCACCGGCAAGCTCGCCCGCCTGCGCGGCGCTTTTGTGGGCAAACCGCTCGTCGCGGCCGTCTTGTGCCTGCTGCTCGCCGGCGTCTTTGCGCTGCTGGGTATGGAGGTCTCATCCAACCACGACTTTACCTGGGTCTACCCCCTGTGCATCCTGCTCGAGTGGGCCATCATCACCGTGCTCATGACCGGCTTGTTCTTCCTATTCCAGCGCCACGGCGCAGCTCCCGCGGTCCTGGCCTTTGCCCTCTTTGTCCTGGGCATTGCCGAGTTCTTCGTCATCACGTTTAAATCCATGCCCATCCAGCCGGGCGACCTTTCGGCCATCTCCACCGCCGCCGCGGTCGCCGGCAACGGCTACACCTTCTCGATCTCGCTGTTCTGCGTGCTGTCCATGGGCTTTACCGCCATCGCCATGCTGCTGTGCGAGTACGCCGGCCTGGTGGCACCGCACCGTCAGAAGGGTGCCGCCAACGCCAAGCGTATGCTGCTCACCAACCTGCTCGTGGCAGTGCTGTGCCTGGGCGGCGTAACCGCGCATGTCACGCTCATCGACTACTACAACACCCTCGGCATCACCGTCTACACCTGGCGCCCGCTCGAGAGCTACTGGCGCGAGGGCTACCTGCCCGCCTTTATTAGTGCGGCGCAGTCCATCAAGCCGCCCAAACCCGCCGACTACTCCGTCGACGATGCCAAGGCCACGCTCAAAAAGTACGCCAAGGCCTACGACAAGTCCGACGCGGCCAAGAGCGACGAGCGCGCCGCCGCAAAGGAGCAGTTCGACAGCGAGAAGCCCACGGTCATCGCCATCATGAACGAGACCTTCTCGGATCTATCCATCTACCAGAATATGCGCGCCGGCTACGAGGGCCCGCAGTACTTTAAGAGCCTGTCCAACTGCCTCAGCCGCGGCAAGCTCTACGTGAGCGCCTACGGCGGCGGTACCGCCAATACCGAGTTTGAGTTTATGACCGGCAACTCCATGGCCAACCTGGGCTCGGGTGTGTACCCCTACACCATCTACAACATGGAAACGACCGGGAACCTGGCAGAGCAGTTCAAGTCGCTCGGATATTCCACCACAGCCATGCACCCCAACCACGCGACCAACTGGAACCGCGAGAACGTCTACAAGGACTTTGGCTTTGACCAGTTCCTGTCCATCAACGACTTCCAGGGAGCCGACACCCTGCGCGGCATGGTGACCGACCAGGCTACCTACGACAAGATTCTCGAGTTGCTCGACCAGAACGCCGATCCGCAGTTTATCTTCGACGTGACCATGCAGAACCACTCGGGCTACGACACGGGCCTGCTGCCGGTCGACAAGCAGATGCATCTCAACATCGACACAACCGACCTGGACGCCAAGACCGTTGAGGACGGCACGCTGTCCGATGTCGACGAGTACGTCTCGTGCATCGAGCAGTCCGACCAGGCGCTTCGCTACTTCCTCAACGCCCTGAGCAAACTCGATCGCAAGGTGGTCGTGGTGTTCTGGGGCGACCACCAGCCGTTCTTCCCGTCCAAGTTCAACGATAAGTGGTTTACCGGCGAGGACGATGCCACGCACCAGGAACGTCTGTGGCAGACCGACTACATCATCTGGGCCAACTACGACGTTGCCGGCTGCGACCAGACAAGCGAGGTCGACGACCTGTCCACCAACTACCTGTCCACCCAGCTGATGCAACTGATCGGCGCACCGCTGACCGACTACCAGAAAGCGCACATGACGCTGCGCGAGTCGCTGCCCGCCATCAACTCGGTCGGCTACGAGGACGCCAGCCTGCGCTGGGCGCTCTCCTCCAACGTCACCGGTGACGACGCCGCCGCAGCAGCCGCCACCAAGGCACGCGAGGATTACGCCAAGATGCAATACTACGAGATGTTCCGCGACGGCAAGAACGTGTACACCGAGCACTTCCAGACCGAGGCCAACGAAACCGACCCCAACCTGGCGCCAGGTACAACCAAGATCAAGTAGCGGGACGCATCCCGATTCGCCTACCCGGGCAATCCCCAACGAGGGCGGACGGGCGCCGGGTAACATCTGCTGCTCAGACAGTCCTGCGCAAGACGAAGGCCACATTAAGTGGCCTTCTTTGCGTGCGGAACTCGCGATGAAC
>UQIQ01000049.1 GCA_900541185.1 uncultured Collinsella sp. | reverse complement strand
GTCGGCAGCTCAGATGTGTATAAGAGACAGGCCCAACCGCCTCATTTTGAGCGGTCGAATTTGTTCCTTCCATTGCCGCGTTAAGCATGTCGTGCAGTGAATCGAGATCGTCCGCCACCGTGACGCACACACCTCGCTGCGTCTCCATCTTCGACACCAACGCGTTCAGCTCTGCAACGAGCTGGCCGATGTTCTGACTCATTTCTGTTCCTTTCCGTTGTCACAACAACCCAAATAGCGCATTCGCAATAAGCGAAATTACCCCAATACAGCACGCGCATAGAATCGCCGCCTGAGAAAGGCAGCCGCCTTTCGACTCCTCGGCTTTAACGGGAAGAGGATCCAGCATCGCCTTCTCTTCTTCCATCAGAAGACGCTTCCGGTCAAGAGCCGCCCGTCGAGCATCCAGTGCATTTGAAGATCGCTGACTCAACTCGTCCACAGACGTATCTTTTTCAATCATCTCGATATAGCAATCGATTTTCTTGATAAGCCCTGATAACGAAGAGGCAAGCTCGGCAGCGTCTTCATTCGACGCAATCGGTCTTACCATGTTCGGAAGCGCAGCGCCGACGTCCTTCGCGTGACTCCTCGCAAGTCGTTTAGACAATTGCGAAAAAGCCTCCTGTGCTTGATGCGCCAGGCGATCTATCTCCGCTTTCTTTTTGCCCGCCATGTTCCTCGCAGAAATCGACTCCCGATCACAACGATCGCACTCCTGCTTAACAAGCTGGGCGGTCGACGCCTCCGATTTCAGAAATCGTTCTGCTTCGGACAGATACCTTTCGTACAAATCATCCCTGCTCATCGTCGCCCCTCCTCCATAATCGCGTTGCGACAAAGGGCATGAGCTTCATTGAGGGACGTCCCGAAGAAGCCTCCTTGTAAAGGACCCGGTTCTCTTGCCCGTTCCACTGGCACAGCGGGCCATCCAACTGCTTCGCTGCGACATTCGAGCCAAACAGACACGTCACGCCGTCAAAAGACGACAGTCCCGATGAACCCAACTGCGCTGAAAGCGCTACGGGGTTTTGCCAATGGCAGACAAAGTGGATTCCGTGCATAGGAGCCTCGCGGAATACCTTTTGAATCTTCTGCTGAGCACCAAAGTCGAAAGATCCTAGTGAGTCCGCATTCGGCACCAACACAAACCGCTCCCGCCCACATTCTTCCCCGACATCATTTCTCTGAAGACAATTGGTAATCCATGCAGCCGCTTCGTCCGAAGGCACGACCTCCGGAGAAACCCCCGCACGAGCGCATATCTCCAGAGTCGAATTAGAAACATGGCGCGCGCCATCCTCCACTACAGCAAACTCAGCGCCTCGCTCATAGCGTGCAAGCGATAAAACAAGCGTTTCCATAACACACGCCGCAAGATCGACAGAATTCGGAAGATCACCGAGCCCTGGCAGCGTTCCCCTGCCCACAAGAGCGACATTGCTTCCCGCAGCTCTTTCAAACGGGAAATATATCGGTGCCAACCCAGCAGAAACACCCCGGCCAAGCAAGGCGCTCGGCACGTTACCTGAATCTATGTCGTTCTGCTCAAGGAGGGCCTCAGTCAACTCCGGCAGAGTGCTTCCGTCGAAAACCACCGGTTCATCAAGGTGCCCTTTTGGCATTGCATAGAACTTGTTCCTGAGACTGTCCAACGTGGCATCCTCAGCAAACGGCGTAAGCACCGTCACATTTGCGCTCGGATTTCCGTAATCTTCGTTCAGAATCGCCTGTCCCCTGAACCTTAGGCTAGCAGCCGCCTCGTTAAAGGGTCCGAAAGTCGCCCGCGACTCCGCCGGCGAGTTTTTCAGTCCGATACGGATAGGAAACTGTGCGAAGAACTTGCCCTGGGAAATGGCAAGATTGGTTATCCCGCCGATACTTTGTGACGCCAATATCACGTGAATACCGTATGCACGATAGAGGCGAACGATGCGTTCCAAAAGTTCACAGGCTTCCTTGCCTCTTGCGCCTTCTAAAAATAGCTGGAACTCATCAATGACCACAACGATACGCGGCATCTTATTCCCGCTATTGCGCCGATACTTGAGCAGATTATCTCCGTAAGGCTTGATCGCAGCGGCCCTCCGTTTGGCCTCGGCGGCTATGGAATTCAGCACATCCATGGCAAAGTCTTCATCGGCCTCAAGCCCAAATGCCTTTACCTGCGGTAGATACTCGGGGGAATCCGGCGTGGGAGCCATGGGAAACAGGGTAACGCCCTCTTTGAAATCAAACAGATAGAGTTCCAACTCGTCGGGAGAATACCTGGCGCACAAACCGTAGATGATATCTTTCAACAGATTCGATTTACCCTGTCCGACCGCGCCGGTTATCAGTGCATTATGTCTTTGAGTCTCATTCGAGCCAATCGTGACATCAACCGTCTGGGTTCCACGCAGACCCAGTGAGAACGTGACTCCGTCCTCACTCGTCTCCATCCAATACTCCGCGGGAAGCACCGACTCGATCTTTACTTCGGGCAACCGCAGCTCTGCCGCTGATCGGGCCATCCGCTCGGCGGCTTGCGCCGATTCAATCGTGTCAAGCTCATAGAGCTCAACATCGTAGCCATCGTGACCCAGCCATCGGGCATGACTGCCCGAGAATAGTTCGAGACGCTCCGAAACAGGATAGGAACGTTTCTTCTCGCAATACCATTTGGGCAAGTCGTCCATCTTAGGTTGTATCATTAGGAAAGAAGTGCCTGCCTTTGGGGCCGCCTTCATCAGCGAGCAGATACGGTCGTATTGCTCGGCAGCCATTCCCATCGGCATATCGTGGATCACAACGAGCTGGTACTTCTCGACCGGCATTCCGACCCGTTGGTGATATACCGCCAGGCTCTCATCGTCTGACAGCAACTCGTTGTTGATTTGCGTCACACGGTCGGTCAGCTCGTTAAGTAAGGCATCGAGTTCGCCTCTCGAATGCAAATACCTGACCGCTGCCTCGCCTTGCCCGTTCCGGCCAATCGTCGAAAAAGGAGCCTCGATGTTTTTTAGTGCCGGGTCAAAACTAATGATTTCAACTTGCGACGCTGAAGTCGATAAAAGCGTCTTGGCCTCTACCTCGCGCACTACCCCGTCTGAAATGCAGCCCTCGCCTGAAACCGACATCACGATATTGCCGTGACCAAGCAACGGAACGATAAAGGGCACCGTAAACAAATCGTCACGTTTTGAAGTTTTCGACATCGATCCAATCTGGATATACTCGGCGGCATTGAGGGCCGAGCCTTCCTCGATCGCCAGCAACTCGTCAACGGTATCCTGCACCCGCTTTTTCGAAAGGGCGTTGCGGCGCTTCTCCCGGATGCTGAGTTTATTGAGCGCTCGTGTTTTTGCCTCCTGTCTCTCCTTCAGCGTCATCTTCAACCACGTGTCAACGGAGGCAGATTGGGATTCACAAGCTCCCAGCAGATGAGCCTGGCATTCCTTGACCTCGCTGAGCGCTTGCCTCATTTCGGCATAGGTCTCTTCCAGCGACATATTGGCCATCAGTCCTCTTCGTGCCGAAAGACAACCACTCGCGCTGGGCGGAGAAGTCTTCCGCCAATCCTGTAACCGTCTTGCTCTACTCGAGCCACCTTTCCATCTTTGAAGGCGTCGTCTGTCTTAATCAATCCAACGATTTCATGCTCATGTAGATTAACCGTCTCGTCACACAGAACAGGCTCAAGCCCGTAATGGCTACAAACCTCGATAATCTCATCCACAATCGAAGACCTCAAGTCCTCTGACAGCGGCTCATTCTTGACTCTATCAACGGCAAGCAGCAGCTCACTGAATAATCCTGCATAAGCTTCGCCAGTGGCCAAGTCTTTGATTTTTCTTGAATCTGATTTGAGAGAAGCAAGAGACGCTCTGAGCCGTTCTGTACAGTCAATAATTGCTTGGCGATCCATCTCCAAGCTGTCAAGTGCTTGGTCCCAGCGCACGTCCATTATTGGAGCCCTGTCCTCTTTGCAAGCTCTCCTAATTTACGGGCATTGATCATCCATCCGGTCGGTACAACAAAGAAGAATGCATACAGGAGCAGCCCAAAGAACAGAACGAGCGTCAAGGGAGCGCCACTTGACCCGCTTATCATAAATAAGAAGGTCAAGCCGCAGAGAATCCAAAACCATCGGGCCGGTGCAATGTAGTGCCTTTTACGCGCCCAGTCGATAAGGCCCTCCATTTTCTCAATCCATTCCTCATCAGCCTTGTCGATATTTCCCAACGCGCGCGTTTCACTAACGACAAGTTCAGCATGCTGGATTTGTTTCATATTGGTGAAATAGCCAGCATTATCCTTTGAGCTCATTTTGTTCTCGACATCCGTCTCTAGACACCGGCATAACGAGCTTAAGACGGGTCCATAATCCGGATGTGCCTCATGAAGATTGCGCGCCATAGTGAGGGCCTGGTCAAATTTCCCCTGAAGATAACGCGCATCAACCAAGCGCGCCATAATCGTATAGTCGCTCTTATCAATCTGCTGGGCCTTCAGAAACTCAGCCTCGGCGTCTGCGTATTTATCAATCATTATGTACGAGTCGCCCAACAGCCTATGAGCGGTCGCCTGATTCGAGCCAAGCTTCAGCAACTCGGATGCAGCAAAAATGGATTCGTCATACTTGTCCATCGAATATGCTGCCAGAGCCCACACAAGCCATGCTTCCGCATCGGTTGAGCAATTCCTTGTTGCCTCCCTAGCGGCAAAACAAGCGTTGGCACTCTGACCGTTTTTGAAATAATCTTTCGCTTCTGATGTCCAGTCTTTCTCGGCGGTTGCAGCACGGGCGTCTTTTTCCAGGTCCCTCTTGCTGTCACTCTTCCCGCTATCATATGTGGCATCGTATTCCAAGCGTTTTGAACTGTTGTGAAACAACGAATCTGCTTCATTTAAGAGCTGCATCATCCTTTCGGCGTTCGCTCTTTGCATAGCATCCGGAGATCCTTCGAGACGCCTGAAGCGCTTTCGTGTTTTCTTAATCGCCTCTTCAATCTCCTCAATCGGCGCATTCTTTTCCAGCTCGAGAATTTCATAGTAGTCAACAAATTCTTCCATCAGTGTCCCCTATCCAATTTCGATGTTCTTCATCTTGTTAACGGCAGTATCGAGCTGCCGTTCATCCATATTCGCCACACGGTCGATTTCGAACTCGCCATACAGCTGGCCGCTCCCCCCGGCATATAGACGGATATGCACGGTTTGTTCTCTGTCGTATTCGTAAACCACGCGGACGGGAGATCCCTTGGGCAACCCGGGCGGAAGCGGTATTTCCTTTGAACCGATAATGACCACATAGTTCAAGTCTGGGTCATCGCCTTGTGTCACCTGGACATCGACATACGACTGGTTCTCACTCACCGTTGCTGCGTCCTGTGAATAACTCCCCGGCACCGGTGAATTCCTCGGAATCACGACATTGTTGTAGTCTTTGCCGTCTTTCCCGAGCATCACAACCCCCAAAGGTTGCGAGGTAACATCGGCAATGACTACGCTCGGAGCCGTAAAGAGGGGCATATCCGGCAAACCATTTTCTGCCGACCCTGCCACGTCAATGCTCGATTCCATTTCTATTGCGGCCTGAACGGCAGCCCCCATGGCGACAGCCTCATCGGGATTTACCCCAAGCTCGGGTTTCATCCCCGAAATGTCTTCGATTAACTTGTGCACCATTGGCATACGCGTTGAGCCACCAACAAGGACCACATGATCGATCTGACCCCATGAATAACCGGTGTCCTCGAGCACGTCCTCGACCAGCTCCTGCGTTCGATTCAGGAGCGACCTACTCGCCCGCTCGAAATCTTCGCGAGAAATAGCCACACGATAAGGCTTTCCGTTCTTCGAAATATGGAGGTTTGCCTTTGGCACGTTCGAAAGAGTGCGCTTAACCATTTCGCATTTCTCTCGAAGCTCGGCACTTATCAGATAATCATCGAGAACATTACCGGCACCCTGTTTCGAGAGTTCTTCTGCCACAAACGACATTAGAGCGTTATCGAAATCGAATCCTCCCAGGTTTCTATCGCCATCGGTTCCGATAACCGTAAAGCAACCGTCCTCTATCTTAAGAAGCGTCACGTCGAACGTTCCGCCGCCCAGATCATAGACAAGCGTGACGCCGTTCTTCTCGGTATCGAGACCAAAGGAAAGGGCTGCGGCCGTCGGTTCATTCAACACGCGAAGCACTTTGGTGCCCGCAATTACACCTGCCTGCTTTGTCGCAGTTCTTCTTGCATCATCAAAATATGCGGGAACCGTAATCACGGCTCCGCATACTTCTTCTCCAAGTGCCTGCTCGGCATCTTGCAATAATTTTTTGATAATAAGGGAGGAAACCTCTTCTGCAGAGTAGGAAACGCCCGAGTCGGAGTCGAATCTCCAATCCGGATTTCCCATCTGCCGTTTAACGAACTGGACAACATTATCGGGATCACTTGCCGCCGAATGCTTGGCCATCGTTCCAACAAGCGGCTCGTCTTTTCCGTCAAATGATTGGAATAAAACAACCGAAGGTGTAGTCGGTTCTCCGTCCGCATTCTTCAGTATTTCGGGAAGTCCATCGTCTCCCAACACAGCGACGGCCGAATAGGTCGTCCCAAGATCGATTCCAACAACTCTTCCCATAGCCACCATTCCTCGATGTCTATTTTTATTGGTTTTGAGTTTATTCAAATTAGACTTTATGTCAATTATTGCACCTAGGGACAATCCAATTAGACATTTGACCGGCACCGAAATGCAAAGTTGCTCTTGATATCAGACGGGAGCGACATGGATGTGACCAATAAACATACCGCACTCGCCAGAATCCGCAAAAAGTCAGGGCTTACTCAGCTTCAAATTGCGGACAGTCTTGGCGTTAGCAAGGCGACATATAGTGCATGGGAAACAGGTCGGGCAAAACTAGGAGAGGACCGCATTGTTGCATTGTGCGATCTCTTTGGATGCACGCCCAACGATATCCTTGGCTATACCAAAGATCCAGACGGAAGCCCTGCGTTTTTTACTGCTCAGGAAGACGAATATCTATCGCTCTTCAAAGCCCTGCCGCCAAACATCAAGGCCGACATTCTTGACATCATGCGTTATACGACAAAGGCCTGGAGACTCTAGGGCTTCTCTTTTGGCATCATGAATGTTTACTAGATATAATGTCCAACTTGCACAATCTAAATCGTCCAACTTGCACAATTTAAATCGTCCAACTTGCACAAATCAACGATATAATACCCTGCTAGCAAGGAGGGTGACATGAGTTCGATTGAACACGGTTATTTACCACGAGTCGCAGACAAAGTGCTCGCCAGAAAACTAAAATCTTCCGGGGCTGTCCAAATCAAAGGGCCAAAATGGTGCGGCAAGACCGCAACGGCTGAACAGGCAGCCGCAAGCAGCATCTACATGCAAGACCCCGATAACGGTCCGAGCTACATCCAGCTTGCCGATTCGAAGCCCTCTCTCCTGCTCAAAGGAGATGAGCCACGCCTCATCGATGAATGGCAAATGGCCCCACAGCTTTGGGACGCCGTAAGGTTCGCGATCGACCGCGGCAAAGGACGAGGCAGGTTTATCCTCACCGGCTCCGCAACGCCTCGGGCAAGCGAAATGCCGGCACACTCAGGAGTCGGCCGCATAGCACGTATAAACATGCGCCCGATGTCACTTTTTGAATCACGCGAGTCAACAGGATCAGTTTCGCTGGCAAGCCTGTTTGATGGAAACACCGATGTTGCCGATATGGTCGACTTCGATATCGAACGTATCGTCTACTCACTTTGCCGAGGAGGTTGGCCTGAAGCGGTTATCGAGCCAAACCATGGGATTGCGCTATCCATGGCCCCTGATTACATCTCGGAACTGCTTGATTCCGATATCGACGAGATTGATGGACTGCGGAGAAATAAGACTTGGATGGCCCAGATTATTCGAAGCTACGCTCGCAATATCTCAACAGAGGCATCGCTCGCCACAATCGCCGCCGACATGCAAGGAGAACCTCCCTCAAGAAATACCGTTTCTGAATATGTCGACGCCTTGACCCGCTCCTGCGTTTTCGAAGATCTCGAGGCATGGGCCCCGCGGCTCCGCTCAAAAACCGCCGTACGGACAAGTCCGACGCGCCATTTCTGCGATCCATCGCTTGCGGTCGCAGCCCTGGGGGCAACGCCTCAAAAACTCCTGGAAGATTTTGAAACATTTGGGCTTCTGTTTGAATCGATGTGCATCCGTGACCTGCGCACCTATATGGATCTACTTGGCGGCAAGGTTTACCACTATCGGGACAAGACCGACCTTGAAGCCGATGCCGTACTCGTGCTAGATGACGGCAGGTACGCTCTGGTTGAGGTCAAGCTTGGTTCAAAGCCTATAGACACCGCTGCCGCCAATCTCAAGAAACTCGCATCTAAAATCGATGCGACCCACCAAGGCGAAGCGTCCTTCTTGCTCGTTCTCACTGGAACCGCGACTGCCTACCGACGGGAAGACGGTGTCGTAGTCGCGCCACTTGCTTCACTGGCACCGTAGGACAGCTGGCATACAGCGGCGGGCGCGAGAGCCCTCCGTAGTAGAATCTGAACCACTGATTAGACCCGTACAAAAGGAGATTTTCCATGCATGATGTTGGAATGAACATGAGCCAGCTTGCCATGAGCGTCAAGCAGGTCGACGACACCATCGAGCTCGCTCACGAGTGGAGCCATCAGCTGCTGCATGCGACCGAGAATTTTGACATGGAGCGCATCGGCGCCAAGCTCGAGGCCGCCATGGCCGCGCTCCACGAGGCGCATGACGCGCTCGAGGGCTACGAGGAAGCCATCGAGGCCGACCACAACTCCGTCGGCTCCGTGAAGCTGGTGTAAGGTGGCCGAACACGAGCACTGCTGCGGGTACGAGCACGAGCATCCGCACGGGGCGGACGGTGACGCGGGCTGCCACTGTAGTGGCTCCGGCTCCGAGCTGGTCCGTTTTTCGGTTACCGCACCCGACGACCTGCTGCGCCGTTTTGACGAGCAGATCGCGCGCCGCGGCGACGTGACCAACCGCTCCGAGGCCGTGCGCGATTTGATTCGCGCCTCGATCGCCAAAGAGCAGATGCGCACGCCCGATGAGCACGTTATCGGGTCGCTCACCATGATCTACGACCATCACACCGGCGATCTGACGCGCCGCCTGGACGAGGTGCAGCACGACTACACCGACGAGATCGTATCGACGATGCACGTGCATTTGGATCACCACAACTGCTTGGAAATCCTGGCACTCAAGGGTCGCGGCGAGCGCGTCTACGAACTAGCCGACCGCCTGCTGGGCCTGCGCGGCGTTAAGCACGGCGAGCTCACGTGCGCCGCCACCAAGCAGAGCCTGGGGCTGTAGCGGGATTTCCCGCAGCGCACCTGCCAAATAGGGACAGGTTTGTTTTGGCAGGTTTAGAAGTTTTACCTACCAAAATAAACCTGTCCCTTTTTGGTCGGTTTTGATGAGGGGTGTCGCATGCGGCATGTGCATATTCATGTGACGGGCATTGTGCAGGGCGTTGGCATGCGACCGTTTGTGTATCGCGAGGCCATGGCACATGGCATTTGTGGATGGGTGCTCAATGCAGGCGACGGCGTGCATATCGAGGCGCACGCTCCGGCCGATGCGCTCGATGCTTTTGTTGCCGCGCTTTCTGAGCATGCGCCTGCGGCAGCCCACGTAGAGCATGTCGAGGTTGTGGGCTTGGCAGCCAACGGTTGGGATGCCGCCAACGAACAGGGCTTTCGCATCGTAGCATCGCAGGACCAGACCGCGCACACGACGCTCGTCTCGCCCGATATCGCCACCTGCAACGATTGCTTGCGCGAATTGTTCGATCCCGCCGACCGACGCTATCACTACCCCTTTATCAACTGCACTAACTGCGGGCCACGCTTTACCATCATCCGATCGTTGCCTTATGACCGAGCGGCCACGTCGATGGATTGTTTTCCCATGTGCCCCAAGTGCGCCGCGGAGTATGCCGACCCACTCGACCGGCGTTTTCACGCGCAGCCCGATGCCTGCTTTGATTGCGGGCCGCATATTACGTGGCGCGAAGCGAGCGTGGGCGATGAGCCGGGCGAAGCCGCCGCGTCGCTGGCCGTCGGCACCACACGCGAGGCCAGCGACGCTATCATCGAGCGCTGCGTTGAGCTGCTGGCCAGCGGTGGCATCGTCGCCATCAAGGGCCTGGGCGGATTCCATCTATCCTGTGACGCTGCCAACGAGCAGGCGGTGGCCGAGCTGCGCCGTCGCAAGCGTCGCAGCAACAAGCCGCTTGCCGTCATGGTGCGCAGTCTTGCCGATGCCGGGCGCCTGTGCTATATCGACGATGCTGAACGCGATCTGCTCGCCGGCAGTATCCGCCCCATCGTGCTGCTGCGCCGGCGCACTGTTAGCGAGGACAACGACGGTTCCCCCGACATCCTCGCCCTCGCGCCATCTGTCGCGCACGACCTGCCCGAGCTCGGCGTCATGCTCCCCTATACGCCGCTTCAACATCTGTTGCTTGCCGCGGCAGAAGTCTGCGGTATGCACGCGCTCGTCATGACCAGCGGAAACCTGAGCGAAGAACCCATCGAGACCGACGACAACCTTGCCTGGGAACACCTCGTTGCCGCCGGCATCGCCGACGCGTTGCTCGGTAACGACCGCGCAATCCTGTCGCGCTATGACGATTCCGTGGTGCGCGTGGTCGACGGCGCCGTTATGCCCGTTCGCCGCGCTCGCGGATATGCACCCCAGCCGCTGCCGTTGCCGGCGCTCGACCGCGCTCCGTCCTGCGTGCTCGCCTGCGGGCCACAACAAAAGGCCACAATTGCGCTCACGCGTGAAGGGACGAACGGCGAGGCAACCTGTTTTGTGTCGCAGCATATCGGCGATGTTGAAAACGGCGGGACCTTCGATGCCTGGAACGCTGCGCGCACGCGCTTGGAAGATCTCTTTGATTTGGCGCCCGCCGCCTTGGCTTGCGATGTACACCCCAGCTATCTATCGGGCCAGTGGGCGCGCGAGCAGGCGCGAAAATGCAATCTGCCGCTCGTCGAGGTGCAGCACCATCATGCGCATATCGCGAGCGTAATGGCCGAAGCCATCGCCGCGGGCCAGCTTACAACCGACGCGCGCGTCCTTGGCATCGCCTTTGACGGCACCGGCGCCGGCACCGACGGAGCCATTTGGGGCGGCGAGTTCCTTGTCGCCGGCCTTGGCGGCTTTGAGCGCGCCGCGCATTTGCGCACCTGGGCACTCCCCGGCGGGGCGGCCTCCGTGCGCGACGCCCGCCGCAACGCCTTTGCCCTGCTCAGTGAGCTCGGCCTGCTCGAGTATCCAGGTGCCGCAGGGCTATTGAGCACCCTCGACGAGCAGACGCGCAGCATCACGGCTACGATGATCGAGCGGAACATCAACAGCCCACGCACGAGCAGTATGGGGCGCCTCTTTGACGCCGCCGCTGCGGTTTTGGGCATTTGCGGGCAGGCAACCTACGAAGGCGAGCCCGCCATCGAGCTCGAAGCCGCCGCCTGGCGCGCACTCGGCGGTAAGACCGTTCGCCTCGACGGCAATCATACAGGCGCACTCACGTCTGCCAACGACTCCCCCATCTTGGACCCCCAACCGCTCATCGAAGCTCTTCTGAATGGAATCGAGGCAGGCGCGCCGGCCGACAGGCTCGCCCTCGGATTTCACATCGCCATTACGCACGCTACGACCCACATCGCGTGCGAGATCTGTGATCGCGAAGGCCTCGATACTGTCGCGCTCTCGGGCGGTGTGTTCATGAACCGGCTTTTGCTTCAGCTCCTTACCCATGAACTCAAAGACGCCGGTCTTGCCGTCTTGGTCCCCCACACTGTGCCCGTCAACGACGGCTGCATCGCCTACGGTCAGGCCGCCATCGCTCGCGCGCGCCTCGCGCAGACGACGTCTCGATAGGCTGTTTTGCTAGCCTGCGCGCCGCCGTCTCACAGGTGTAACGCGTTTGCTCGTGACTCCCGCGAGCGCTACCATCAACTGATGGGTAATTAGGCGCCTGTCCAGCGCAAAACGTATAAAAGGGGAACATTATGTGCCTTGCCGTTCCCGGTAAAGTGGTCAAACGCGACGACGACCTTAAGGCGACCGTCGACATGATGGGCATCGAGCGCCCCGTTTCGCTGCGCCTCGTGCCGACGGCGCAGGTAGGCGACTATATTCTCGTGCACGCCGGCTTTGGCATTCAGATTGTCGACGAGCAGGAAGCCCAGGAGACACTCGAGCTCGTCAATACCATGACCGAGCTGGCCGAAGAGGACCAGCTCGTCACCAACCCGGCCGAGGCATACTAGTGGTGGCGGCGCAGCCGGTTCGCTCCGGTATCGACTTTTCGGCATTTCGCGACCCCAAACTGGCTCGCGAGCTCATCGATCGTATTCATGAGCTTGTCGGCAACCGCAGCATCAACCTTATGGAAGTTTGCGGTACGCATACCGTGAGCATTGGCCGCTATGGCTTTCGCTCCATTATGCCGACGGGACTCAAACTGCTAAGCGGCCCGGGATGCCCCGTTTGCGTCACCGCCAACCGCGACATCGATCACGCAATCGCGCTTTCCAACATGGACGGCGCCATCATCGCCACCTTTGGCGACATGATGCGCGTGCCTGGATCGTCCACCTCGCTTGCCGCGCAAAAGGCGGCGGGGCGCGACATCCGCATCGTCTACTCTCCGCTCGACGCACTCGACATTGCCGAGCAAAATCCCGAACGCCCGGTCATCTTTATGGGCGTCGGCTTTGAGACCACAACGCCCACCATTGCCGCCGCTATCCTGGAGGCCGACGCGCGCGGGCTCCAGAACTTCTTGGCCTACTGTGCTCACAAGACCACGCCGCCGGCTCTGCGTGCGATCTCCAACGACCCCGAGACGACCATCGACGGCTTTATCCTGCCCGGTCACGTCGCTACCATCACAGGCCTGGCACCCTTTGGGTTTTTGGTCGACGAGTTCGAAACCCCCGGCGTGGTCACCGGGTTTGAGCCGGTCGATATTCTGCAGGGTATCTGCATGCTGGTCCAGATGGTTGTCGAGCACAGGCCGGCGATCGACAACGCCTACCGCCGTGGCGTCAATGCAGACGGCAATCCCGTAGCGCGCCAGCTGGTCGAGCAGGTATTTGAGCCGTGCGACACCACGTGGCGCGGGCTGGGATCGATTGCCAACTCGGGTCTTTCCATCCGACCCGAATTCGCGCACTTTGATGCCGGCGCCCGCTTTGACGTGCCCATTGAACCGACGGTCGAGCCACGCGGATGCCGCTGCGGCGACGTGCTGCGCGGTGCCATCACGCCGAGCGACTGCCCGTTGTTTGGCCGCGCCTGTACGCCCGAACACCCCGTCGGCCCCTGCATGGTGAGCTCCGAAGGCAGCTGCGCGGCGTACTACCGCTACCGCGACTATTAGGTTCCGCCGTTCTAACGAACGGCGGACCGGCCGACGTTGCGCACCATTCAGGCAAGCGATTTGCCTTTCAATCGTCGGCTGCGGGCAAAAGCCCAGCAGCCTCCTCTTTCAAGGCAACTCACTTCGTCTGAATGGCGCTCGCTGACTTTTACTTAACATCGATTCTGCCACACTCGGCTATTGCCGATTCCACCCACGATTGGAGTTTTCGATATGTCCCGTACTGCCACCGATAGCACTGTCCTGCTGGGCCACGGCTCCGGCGGCCAGATGATGAAGCGCATTATCGATGAGGTCTTTCTGGATGCCTTTGGGTCACCCGAGCTGCTCGAGGGCAACGACGCCGGCGTCGCTACGCTGCCCGCAAGCGGGCGAATCGCCATGTCGACCGACAGCTTTGTGGTAACGCCGCAGTTCTTCCCCGGCGGCAATATCGGCCGTCTCGCCGTATGCGGAACCGTCAACGACGTCGCGACCTCGGGCGCTAACGTGCGCTACCTATCGTGCGGCTTTATCCTCGAAGAGGGCTATCCCATGGACAAGCTGCGCCAGATTGTGCAGACCATGGCCGAAACGGCACATGAGGCAGGTGTGAAGATTATCACCGGCGACACCAAGGTGGTCGAGCGTGGCGGGGCCGACGGCGTCTACATCAATACCGCCGGCGTGGGCGAAGTGCCCGCGGGCGTGGCGCTCAGCGGCGCCAACTGCCAGCCCGGCGATGTCATTCTGGTATCGGGTACGTTGGGCGACCACGGCATCGCCATCATGAGCCAACGCGAGGGCTTGGCGTTTTCGAGCACGATCGAAAGCGACGCTGCGCCGCTCAATCATCTGATTGCCGACGTGCTCGCCGCCGCCCCCGACACCCGCTGCTTCCGCGACCCCACGCGCGGCGGCCTGGCATCCACACTCAACGAGTTTGCCCAAGCCAGCGGCGTTGCCATGGAGATCGACGAGGATGCCGTGCCCGTGCGCCCCGACGTGCAGGCGGCATGTGAGATGCTCGGCTACGACGTTCTGCAGGTAGCAAACGAGGGCAAGATGGTCGCCGTGGTGCCGGCCGAACAGGCCGATGCCGCGCTGGCGGCCATGCGCGCCGCCCGCTACGGCGAGAACGCCGCCATCATCGGTCGCGTGCTGCCGCTTGCCGAGGGCGCTCGACCCGCCGTGCGCGTACGTACCGGCTGGGGATCGACCCGCATCCTCGACATGCTCGTGGGAGAGCAGTTACCGAGAATTTGCTAGGACGGAATCGCACGGTCGGCGCGATGTGGCTTGATATCCCTGGAGATGTTCAGATTCCAAGCACGCCCAACGCGGAAGCCCAGTATTATGAGGTGCGTTTTGAAACCCAATGACGGGAGCTTTCATGGCAGCAGCTTTTTCCCATGTGATCTTTGATCTGGACGGCACCATCCTCAACACGCTCGAGGACCTGGCGGCCGCCGGCAACCATACCTGCGAGGCGCACGGCTGGCCCACGTTTGCCGTCGACGAGTACCGCTACAAGGTGGGAAACGGCATGCTCAAGCTGGTCGAGCGCTTTATGCCCGCCGAATATGCGGGCGACGGCCGCATGTTTGAGCAAACGCTTGCCGAGTTTAGAGCTTATTACGGCGAGCACAAGGAGGACCACACCGCCCCCTATGCCGGCACGATCGAGATGCTCGACCGCTTGCGCGCCGCGGGCGTGCAGCTTGCCGTGCTCACTAACAAGGACCACGTCTCGGCGGCTCCGCTTATCGAGGAATACTTTGGTCCTAAGCGATTTGCGCTGGTGCAGGGACGCATCGATGCGTTTCCTCCCAAGCCCGAGGCACCTGTTACGCTGCATGTGATGGAAGAGCTAGGCGCCGATCCGTCGACCACGCTCTATGTGGGCGATTCCAATGTCGATGTTCTGACCGGCCACAACGCCGGCCTTAAGAGCGCGGGCGTCAGCTGGGGCTTCCGCGGCCGCGCAGAGCTGGAAGCCGCCGGCGCCGACTACGTGGTGGATAGCCAGGACGAGCTAGCGGCGCTGGTGCTGGGCGAGTAACGAGCGACACTGCTTAACGCAGCTGCGACAATTCTTCCGCGCGGAAAGCGCATCCCGTTTTGGAGCTCCGGAATGGGATGCGCTTTCCGTTTGAGGCGCATCAGGGAAACCGCATCCCGTTTCAGAGCAATATTCCGGGTCGCACTTTCCGCAACCCACCCCATCCGGAAAATGCGACCCACTATTCGGCCAAAAACCGGGTCGCGGTTTCCCAAGCACTCGATGCAACGCTGGCACAAGGAGTGTCCCCAACTGCCGGCAGAGACGATATGAGCAGGACATAAAAACATTGAGAGCCCCTGCTG
>UQIQ01000048.1 GCA_900541185.1 uncultured Collinsella sp. | reverse complement strand
ACGAGATGACGTCGAGTCTCGTGGGCTCGGAGATGTGTATAAGAGACAGGACATCCACCATACGGTTGAACGACTGCACGATGCCATGTTCGATAACGTAGCGTGTGGCAAGCGTGTGGATGGGAGTATCGGGCAGCAGTTTTTCCTCAAACTCGCCCGCGCAGGCAAGCACGTTGTCCTCGTCGGTGATGGCCACCGTCATGGCGCGCGTCTCGGGCAAAATGCGCCGGCACACCAAACGCGCTGACTCCTGCGTCAGACCGCCCTTAATGTCCTCGAGCATGGCCGAGGCCACCGAGAGCGTCTCCTCGGTGTACTGGGAGCGCACCGAATCGGGATTGAGCGTCAAAAAGATAAAGATGCACAGAAAGATGCACAGCAGCGCGCAGGCAATCACCGTGGCGATCGGCTCGATACCGGTCACCAAGGCAAAAATAAAGTACACCAGCACGCAAATGGCGCAGGCAACGGCAATGATGCGAAAGATTGATATTGAACTATCGCGCTGGGCGCGGCGGTCGATCATTCGGCCCCCTCCAGGATACTGATCAGTTGTGCGTCACGCCAAAGCCCGTCCATGATCTTGGGCCAAAAGCTCTGGAAACGCAGGTAGCTTGCAGCGTTTTGGCGCGCATAGGCCTTTGCCTCGTCGATACCATGGCGCCAGATGCGCAGGTAGCCCTCATGCTCGCGGGTAAACACGCTGCGGACCATAGCGGTCTTGCGCACGCGGTCGTCGAGCTCGCGCGAAATCCACGGGCCCGGGTAGGGCATGAGCGATGCCGCCGTAACGGGAATGAGCTCCTTTTGATGCGCGGCGAATGTCAACTTGGCCCGTTCGTAGTACCAACGGTATACATCCTGCATAAAGCGCGGTGAGCGCTTTTCGGACTCCGGAGGCAGATGGCGCACGGTCCACTCGTTATCGAACCACACGTCGTAGCCAAACATGCGCATGTTAAAGAGGTAATCCAAGTCCTCGCCGCGGGTGATAAACGGGTCAAAGGCCACACGCGTAAAGGCGCGGGCGTGCAGGGCCATCAGGCCGCCGCACACGTAGTTGGAACGCGAGATGCGGGTGCCCGAGAGCGCCTTTTTCATCCAACGGTTGAACTCGATGCGCTTGGTCCACCAACGATGGCAGATGCCCGCTTTGTCCGTGGGAGCCAGCGGCGAGCCGTCGCGATCGTAGAAATAACCGCTCTTGACCAAGATCGGCAAGCCCTGACGCGTCTGCTGCCCCAACGCATAGGTCGCGCGCTTCATAAAGTCGGCGTCGATGACAGTCTCATCGTCATCCAAGAAGATAACCGCGTCATGCCCCAGCACAGCGGCACAGGCTAGCCCCATATTGCGGATGGCACCGTAGCCTCGCAGGCTCACGCACTCGCCCGAACCCTTGGGCGCGATCTGAGCAACCCGGTCTGCGATATGCGAGGCCTGGGTGTTGGTGACAACGGTGACCTTGAGCGGGGGATGCGCGTCGACAATCTCGTGCACGCGCAGCGACACATCGGCTGTGGCAGAAACGGGACAGACCACCAAAAGGATGATGCGCGGGATGTCGCGCACCTGCTCAAGCGAGGCCAGACAGCGGTCGAGTTCGGGATTGTCGGCGTTGAGTCGTGTCGAATGGTCATAGGTGCCAGGGGCGTTTGCGCAAGCGTCATCGCCCGCCCAATACGTTGGAATCACGACTGTGGCGTTCATGCCTTACCCTCCCTGCAACACAAAAACGGGACGCCGCCAAACACAGGCGACGCCCCGCGACCTAGCTGATTCCATCATACCCACTTGGGCAAATCATTGCTCGCAAGTCGCAATGTTTATTGCGGATAACCCCAAAAGAGTACCGTGGACAGGCACAATAGCTGCTCGCTCCTATGCGGCATGCTCTGCCGCCCGAGTCATGCGGGACAGGCGGACCAGCAGCATAAAGCCAACGATCAGCAACACGCCAATGGAAAGGACGCCCAGTGACGGGTTGCCGGTCAACGAGGTGACGACCGACACCAGGAAGGTGCCCATGACGCTTGCATAACGACCAAAGATGTCAAAGAAGCCGTAGTACTCGTTGGATTTTTCCTTAGGGATAATGCGGCCAAAGTAGCTACGGCTGAGCGCCTGCACGCCGCCCTGGAACAGGCCGACCATAATGGCAAGCACCCAGAATTCGAAGGCGGTCTTTAGGAAGAACGCGGCAAACAGCACAATGCCCATGTAGGCGGCGACGGCCACCAGAATCATGTTGAGCGTGCCCACGCGTCCGGCGAGCTTGCCGTAGATGATGGCAGACGGAAAAGCAACAAACTGCGTAACGAGCAGCGCCAGCACCAGCTGCGTCGAATCGATGCCCAAAGCCGAGCCGTAGCTGGTTGCCATGGAAATGACCGTGTGCACGCCGTCGATGTAGAAGAAGAACGCGACCATGTAGACCAGCACGGTCTTGTTGTGGGCGATCTCGCGCATGGTGTGTCCGACCTCGGAGAACACACCGCCCACGATGTGGCCGATGGTGTCCTCGGGACCGCGCTCGCGACCGTACTTTTGCTTATAGGTGCGAATGAGCGGCAGAGTAAAGATGAGCCACCAGGCGCCAGTGATGATAAACGACAGACGCGTTGCCAGCATGGTAGGGACGCCAAGAGCGGGGCCACCCATGATGAGCGCCAGGCAGATGACGAACGGCACGGTGGAACCGATATAGCCCCAGGCATAGCCCGAGCTGGACACGGCGTCCATGCGCTCGTCGGTGGTAATGTCGGGCAGCATGGCGTCGTAGAACGTCATAGAAGAGTTAAGGCCGATGGTGCACAGCACGTACACGGTCAAAAATGCCATGGCGGACATTGGGATAGCCTGCGCCAGGCAAAGCACCAGGCCCGTGAGGAAGAAGCCCAAGAAGAACTTGATCTTGTTGCCGGCGTAGTCGGCAAGCGCGCCCAGAATGGGCATGAGCATGGCGATGACCAGCGAGGCGATCGTCTGCGCATTGCCCCAGGCGACCACCAGGTCGGCCGAGGAAGCGCCGGTATTGATGGCGTTAAAGTAAATGGGCACCACCGAGGTATTGAGCAGCACAAGGGCCGAATTGCCCACATCATACATAACCCAGTTACGCTCGAGCTTGGTGTATTTCATGGACAGGGACCCTTCGTATTCGCCCGATATGCAGTTAGTTCATCGTACCCCAATTGTCCAGAACCGCCGGTAAGGATTCGGCAAAGGGGCACGCACGGACCCTATTCCTCGCGGTCGAACTCCTCATCGGCTTCGAGCACGCGACCGCTGTAGTTGACGTGACTGGTCACGGCATCCATGTCACCAGTCTCGATAAAACGTGCGACCGTGCACTCGTAATCGACCAGCGCGCGATCAAAGACCTCGGGGAAGCTCTCGTTCGAGACCTCGTCGGTAAAGGGATTCTTCCATGTCAGATGGCCCAGGTTACCGGTGCGCTCGGGCAGCTCCGTCGTCACGCGATGGGCAAGGCCGTCGAGCAGCGAGTAATCGTGCACCAAGCCCTCAACCAGCGAGATCGCGCGCGTCTTTGCGGAGCCGGCCGGCTCAATCGCGCGGTAAAGTCGCTGCATATTGGCAACGGCAGCACCGTACTCCCCCGCCGGAATGTCAATGCCGTACACGCGTCCGGCAACATAGCTCATCAGCACGCCAGCCACGCGACTGATGCGATCGGTGGTGACGATCTCGCCCGCCGGCGGGTAATCGTCAACCGTAGCGCCATCGCGTTTAAGCTGCAGCATCAGCACATCCAGGTCGCTCTCGATCACGGCATGGACCTGACTGCTCGAATCCTCAAGCTCTGAATCGGACTCCACGATGCCAAACTGCTGCTCATAGACAAAGGGATGGGCGTTGCGGTCGAGCACGTAATGAGACAGCAGGCCCAGCGCAAAGGCACGACCCAAGCTGGCGTCGCGCGGCAGCAGATGCGACACGCCGTCGCGCAGGCACGCGAACTGGCGAGACATGCGCGACCGATGCATGACCTGCGCCAGCAGCGTGCAGTCGGAAACACGCGGTGTCAGAATGTGAAAGAAAAACGGGTCGGGGCCTTGGTTGCCCAAGATAAAGGCAATGCGCTCTTCATCGGACGTGATGACGCCCTGCGGAAGACGGTCGATGCTTTCCTCGCCAAACAGATGATGGGTGATAAGCGCGGGCATAATGATCCTTTCGATTTCATTCGATGCCACCCATTATGCCCACCGCGCGCCCATGCCAAACCTGCGATGGTAAACGACGGCACGCAGACCGTCTACGCAAGCCCCAAGTGTGCTTTAACCTCGGCAGCGCGACGGCGGGACACGGGCACCGTCGAGGTTACGCGATCGAGCCTGAGCTCCATAAGACCCGTGGAACCGATCTCGACATTGTGCACGTCTTCCAAATTGACCAGATAGCTGCGATGAACGCGAATAAAGCCCTCGGAGACCAAGCGACGCTCGAGCGAAGAGATCGACTCATTGATCAGGTACGTTCCCTCGGCGCAGATGGCATTGCAAAAATCGGCACGCGCCTCAAAGTAGCAGACGTCTGCGGCGGGAATGAACACCTTTTTGCCCCCGCGGTCCACCGTCAGACGCAAAGGCTGGCGCGGAGCGTGGATAACACGACGGGCACCCAAGGCTGTCTCGATCTTGTCGAGTGCCTTTGACAGGCGTGCGTCCTCGACCGGCTTGACGACATAGTCGACAGCATCGAGGTTATACGCATCGGCGGCAAACTCGGCAAACGCCGTCACAAACACCACGACCGGCGGCGTCTTTAGGTTCTGCAGCGTCTCGGCAAGCTCAATTCCCGAGCGACCGGGCATGGTAATGTCTAAAAACAACACGTCGGGCTTGTTCGACAGAATCGACTCCACGGCTTCGGTGACATTGCCCGCCTCGGCAATCTGGCCCACACGCGCATCCTTTTCCAACAGATAGCGTAGCTCAGCCCTAACGGGAGGCTCGTCATCAACCACCAAGATGTTCCAGCCTTCGGACATATGTGCTTCCCCTCTTTTTCTCTCAATCCAACCGCGTGCTACGCCGTCAACGGCGCGGGCTCATGCGGCTCGCCGTTCAGCTCGACGATGACCTGCGTTCCCACGCCCTCCTGGGACTTCACGCGCATGCCGGAATCTTCTCCGTAAAAGAAATGGATGCGCTGAAGCACGTTGAAGAGCGCCAGGCCGCAACCTCGCTTGACGGAGCCGTCAGCGGTAATGCTCTCGGGCTCCTCTCGGCGATGTTGCTCAAACAGATGCGCGCAGACCTCTTCGCTCATACCGATGCCATCGTCCTCGACGATGATCTCCAAACCGTCATCGGTCTCGAAAGCCCTAACACGAATAGAAAGCGGCTCGGTCTCGTGCTGCGCGTGCTTGATGCAGTTTTCGAGCAACGGCTGCAAGATAAACGGCGGCACCATGCAATCGCGCACCTCAAAGTCGATATCGACCGAGACGCGCAGACGGCCGTCACCATAACGAGCCTGCATAAGATTGATATAGCGAGTACCCTGTTCCACCTCGTGCTCGAGCGTGGTGAGCGTATCGGAATCAGAAAGCGTCTGACGATAGTAGTTGGAGAAGTCGATCAGCAGCGATCGCGCCTTGTCGGGCTCGGTTCGCACAAGCGACACGATCGTGCTAATGGTATTGAATAGAAAATGAGGATCGACCTGCGATTGCAAGGCGCGCAGCTCCACACGGGCCGTAAGCTCGTCCTGGCGCTCGAGCTCAAAGCTCGCAAGCTGCGTGGAAATGAGGTCGGCAAAGCCCGAGGCAAGCGCCGTCTGGCGCATATCGATGCTGCTCAGACGGGGATAATACAGCTCGAGCGTGCCCACGCAATGCCCGCGCACGGTAAGCGGTGCGACAATACCGGCGCGCAGGCGCGGAAAGTAGCCACCCGTCTCGGTCGAGGCATCGCGCGAGAACACGCTTTGCTCACCGCTGTTGATCACGTTGAGCGTAGTCCGCAGCACCACCGGGGTGCCCGCGGGGCATTTTGCCGAGTCCTCGCCCCAGCTTGCCAACACCTGCTTGCCGTCGGTAAAGCAGATGGCAGAGGCGATAGTTTCGGACAGGATGATCTTAGAGGCGCCCAGGGCAGCTTCGGGCGTAAGGCCGCGCGACGTGAAGGCGAATATTTTCGACGCGATGGCGAGCGTGCGGTCGGTAGCGCTCGATGTGAGGTCGTCGGGAACGACAAAGACGTACGAGAAGAAGAAGCACAGCATGACCAAGCCGGCAATGACGACAACGGCCGGAACGGGATTGGGATTATCGGTTAGATCCCAGATGAGCAGCAGGATAAGCAGCGGAACGACGATACCGAGCAAGATGGCTTGAACCACATGCTGAGCGGTACGAAAGACCTTGGTAGAGTTGTAGCTCTTGCCCAGAATCAGCCTATTGAGATCCACCGTCATCTCCTTCTTACTGACGCACCCCATAGCAATAAAGAGGGCCGCAAGCGACCCTCTCCATTGCATTATGCAATCAAATACTGTGTTTTACATCAAGCCATCGATGAACGGTAGCTTAGGCGCTGTACTTGTTTGCCTCGCCGAAGGTGCCGCCCTCGACAATCCAGCCGTCCTTCATGATGACGTCCATGTTGTCGGTGTTGAGCACGTGGATGTCGGCGGCGACGTCACCGTTGACGACCAGCAGGTCGGCGCACTTGCCGGCCTCGATGGAACCGGTCTCGTCCTCGATGTGGCACATCTTGGCACCGTTGAGAGTGGCACAGGTGATGGTCTCGACCGGGGTAAAGCCGATCTTGTCGACGAACTCGTACATCTCCTCGATGGAGCAGGTGCCGTACGGGGTGACGAAGGAGAAGGAGTCGGAGCCGATCGTCATGACGACGCCGCGCTTCTTGGCCTCGCGCAGGCAGTCGTAGTTGCGCTGCAGCTCCTTCTCGACCAAGGTGCCCTCGTACTTGTCGTGCAGCTCGGGGACGTAGACGGGCGGATAGGTGGCGTACCAGGTGGGCAGGAAGGCGATCGTCGGGGTGAAGAAGGTGCCCTGCTCGGCCATGAGGTCCATGGTGCGCTCATCGATATCGAAGCCGTGAATCAGCTGCTCGCAGCCAAAGCGAACGGAATCGTAGGCAGCGGCGTGGTTGTTGTAGCAGTGGCTCCACACGGGGATGCCGACCATCTTGGCCTCTTCGACCACGGCCTGAATCTCCTCGGAGCAGTAGTGCTGGTCGCGGCCGGAGTCCCAGCGCCAGATGCCGCCACCGGTAGCCCAGATCTTGATGGCATCGGGGTTCTCGCGCAGGCGACGACGGACGGCCTTGCGCAGATCCCAAGGACCGTCGACCTGATCGCCCCAGGGGTGCGATTCCTTGTTGAGCTCCTGGCTGCAGTGGTGGGAGTCGCCGTGGCCGGCAACGCGGCAGAAGCCAAGGCCGGTGGCCAGAACGCGCGGGCCCTTGAAGACGCCCTTGTCGATGCAGTCACGGATCTGGATACCAAAGCGGCCGATCTCGCAGACGGTGGTGAGGCCGTGGGTGAGGCAGTCGTAGGCCTGCTTGACGGCGACGGCCTGCTTCTCGAGGAGCGGCTGCATGACCCAATCGGTATCATCGTCGGTCAGGTTGCCCGAGAAGTGCAGGTGGGTGTCGATCAGGCCGGGAAGGACGGTCTTGCCGGCGGCGTCGATAACCTCAACGCCCTCGGGAAGGTCCTGCATAGCACCGGCGTACTCGATCTTGCCGTTGTCGTCGACGAGAACGAGGGAGTTCTCGACCGGCTCGGCACCGGTACCGTCGATGAGCTTACCGCCAACGATTGCATACTTAGTGGACATGGTTCCTCCTTATGGATCCATATAGTGGGCGAGGCCGTGCTGGGTTAAGGCCTCACAAAGCTACCCAAGTGGCGCCGGGTTCGGTGTACGGAAGAGAGGGTCCCGCGCACCTGATCCGCCCCGGCTCGGCGTTACTTTTTGCGGGAATTGGTGAAGGCCATGAGAGCCAGGCCGACGGCCAGCCAGCCGATCACGATGCTCCACTCCACCATGTTGAGGGAGGCGGGAGAGAACGGAATCACGAGCAGGCCGATGATGATGGCGCAGGCAGCGATAGCGAGGCCGATGCCAAACTTGCCGCCGGGCACCTCGTAGGGGCGAGGCAGGTCGGGCTCGGTGAAGCGCATGCGCAGGCAAGCGAGGGCGACCATGCCGCAGGAGAAGATGAAGGCGAGAGCCGACACGTTGGTCAGAGGGATGAGCATGTTCTTGCCCAGGAACGGACCGACGACGGTGATGACGCCCAGAACGACGCAGGCAAGCTTGGGAGCGCCGGACTTGGGGTCGACCTCGGCGAACTGCTCGGGCAGCTGGCCCTTGCGGCCCATGGCGAGCATGATGCGGCTCGTGGCGCCGTAGAAGGAGTTCATCGGGCCCATGGGTCCAAGCGTGGCGATGACGAGCATGGCCAGGTACAGGAGCATGTTGATGCCCTTGAGGCAGGCGAGCGCGGGAACCGGACTCTTAACGAACTCATGCCAGTCGAGGATGGTGCCGAACGAGTAGATACAGACCATGTAGAAGCCGCCGGCGGCCAGCAGTGCCAGGGAGATGATCTTGCCGAACTTGTTCCAGTTGAGGCCCTCGGCTGCTTCCTCAGCCTGCTGAGGAATAGTGTCGAAGCCGGCGTAGAAGAACGGAGTCAGAACCAGGACCGACACGATGCCGGCAAACAGGCTGGTGCTCTCGGTAGCGGCCTTGCCGCCGCCAGCGCCGGTGACCTGGGAGAACACAGGCATGGCGTTGTCCGGCGAGCCGGTGAACAGCGAGACGCCCATGGCGAGCAGCATGCCGCAGAGCAGAGCCTTGGTCAGGAAGGCCTGGAGCTTGGCGGCCGAGCTGGCACCGCGGAAGTTGAGGAAGATGACGTAGACTGCAAAGCCGAGCGCGATCAGCGTCGGGAACAGGTAAACGTCGGCCCCCAGGATGGTGTAGAGCTTGACGGCGCGCAGCCACTCAAGGCCGGGCAGGCTGCCGAACATCTCGGACACGAGGGTCGAAATGGCGATGGCCTCCCACGGGCACAGGATGCCGTTGCCCAGGGCCAAAAGCCATCCGGTGATGTAGCTCAGCGTACGGCCAAAGCTACGATCGACATACTCGACGATGCCGCCCGAGATGGGGATAGCAGCCGTGAGCTCACCGAAAACAGCTCCGACGGGCACGAGGAAGATTGCACCCAAGAGGAATGCGATCATAGCGGGAACGGGACCGCCGCCCACGACCATCCAGTCACCGACCTGCAGAACCCAACCGGTACCGATGATGGCACCGAAACCGATGGTGAAGAAGTTCCAGAGCGAAAGCGTTTTCTTCATGCCGCCGTTATCCTCGACTGCAACTTCTGCATTCTTGTCCGCCATTGTTCCCCTCCTTTCCTATTTGACGCCCCTTGGCGTCACCCCTTGCGCGGTCCGTTTTGCCGCGCGCTTTTATTCCATGGCTTTAAGATACGGCCTTGGCACAGCAGCGCCGCTCGCAGCTCGACCGAAGGCAGAACTGCAAAACGAGCGGCACCGTTTTTGGGACGAACGGCGGGAGACGTCATTTGTCTTGGACGCTTTCATCTTGTCTGCTTTTGAATACCTGTTGCCGTGATGTTTGGCGCGCGGCGTGGCAACGTTCATACCATTTGTCAGGCTTTTGGCGCACATACCCATGTGTCGTGCATCTTTTTATGTAGGATAGACAAGTTACACATGAGGCAAGGTGATTCGAATGGCATACGGATACAATGACGGCGACCAACGGCCACAAAGCGTGCGCCTTGCCGGCCGCACCACGCCAACGCCCAGAAGCACCTCCGACAACGACAACCCGCAGCGCCCCCAAGAGCAACTCGGGGCTTCTTCGCGGCAACAAAGCCGTACCGTGCAGCAGTCAGACCGCGTGAGCACGAGCGCACGCCAACGCCAGACCGACACATCGCAGCCACGCCGCTACGATCGCCGTACGACCGACTACTACGTTAAGCGCTCCTTTTCGCGACCTCAACGCGATCGCGGCAATTCCGCCCCTCACCCCGCTTCGCACACCACAAGCCACGCGCTTCCGGCCCGCCGCCTACGCCTTGCGCTTTGCTCCATCGCCGCCTGCCTCGTCTTTGTGTTTTTGCGATCCTGTATCTCCCACGGATCAGCCGGTCTTGAGCCCACTGCCGAGGACAAGCTGCTTAAAGCTCCCGTCGCGCCCGGTTACTCCTTTGCGTTCTCGACCCCACGATCGCAATGGCAGGCCGGCGCCATGCCCCACATCTACCAAATTGACCCCGCATGGTCGGAGCTGCCCTATGCCGGTGGCACTATTCGCGAAAACGCTTGCGGTCCCACTTGCCTCACCATGGTCTATATCTTTAAGACCGGCCACACCGATAAGACGCCGGTCGATATATGCGCACTGGCCGAAGCCGGCAACTACGCCCCCACTGGTGCCACCGAGTGGTCGTTTATGACAGGCGGTGCGTGGCAGCTAGGGCTCAACGGAACACAGCTCTATAACGATCGCGAATCGATTACCCAAGCACTTCGCTCGGGTGCGCCCGTCATCGCCGCAGTGCGCCCCGGTACGTTTACCAACGTAGGCCACTACATCGTGCTCTACGGCATCGACGATGCCAACCAGATTGGCGTCTACGACCCCAACTCGGCCAGCCGCAGCGCCCGCCGCTGGGGCGTCGTAGAGGTCCTCAACGAAGTCGAAGCCATGTGGGCCTACTACTAGTCATTGGGGACAGACTTAAATGAGTGGTCATTGGGGGCGCTCTTGTTTGACTAGTCATTTAAGAACGTCCCCAATGACTAGGTGAATAGCAAAAGCCCCGCAGTCGGAGCGGACTGCGGAGCTCATGAAGAGAGGCTAGTTTGCGGGCACTTTGCCTGGCGCCCACCAGAGAGGCGACAGAGTAGAGACTACTCGTGGATGCGGGTACCGGAGAGGCCGGCCATGGTCTCGGCAGCCTTGTCCAGAGCGCCGATGATGCAGGTGCGGCCCTTGCGGGAACGGGCGAACTTGATGGCAGCGCGGACCTTGGGCTCCATCGAACCCTTGCCGAACTGACCCTCGTCGGCCAGGCGCTCGGCCTCGTCGGCGGTGAGGTCCTCGAGCTCCTCCTGGTTGGGCTTGCCAAAGTTGATGGCGACATGCTCAACGGCGGTCAGTAGGAACAGAACGTCGGCGTCGCAGTCCTCGGCCAGCAGCTCGCCGCCCAGGTCCTTGTCGATGACGGCGGGAACGCCCTTGTAGCAGCCCTTGTTCTCGTAGTCGCGGACGACGGGGATGCCGCCGCCACCGCAGGCGATGACGATGAACTCGTTGTCGAGCAGGTTGAGGATGGAGTCGGCCTCGACGATCTTCTTGGGATCGGGGGAAGCGACGACGCGACGCCAGCCGCGGCCGGAATCCTCGACGAAGACCTTGGAGGGATCCTCGGCCATGAACTCCTTGGCCTGCTCCTCGGTGTAGAAGGGGCCGATCGGCTTGGTCGGGTTCTTGAACGCGGGATCATCCGGGTCGCACTCGATCTGGGTGACGACGGTGGCGGCGTGCCAACGCTTATAGCGCTTGTGCATCTCGCGGCCGATGCCCTGCTGCAGGTGATAACCAATGTAGCCCTGGGACATGGCGCCGCACTCGGGCAGCGGCATCTCGGGGGTACCGATGGCATCGTGGGCAGCGGCGAAGGCGTTCTGGATCATGCCGACCTGCGGGCCGTTGCCGTGGGTGATGATGATCTCATTGCCTTGCTCGATGAGACCGAGGAGAGCGTGGGCGGTGTTGCTCACGGCCTCGATCTGCTCGACGGGGTTGTTGCCGAGGGCGTTGCCGCCAAGGGCGACGACAATACGATCGGGCTTGCCAAGAGGCTTAGACATTGCTGGAATCCTTTCTGTAAAAGGCCTACAACCCATTAATAACCCGCGTCCGTGCGATACGCGAGTTTATTAAGGTTTATATTCTCTTTATCGCTCATTTTATTCATTTTGAAAATAGCGGAACGGTGAACGGTCGTTTTTGTCCGCTCAGCGTACAGAACTCCAGCTCAGACATATCTACGTAATTTACGTGCGACTTTATTTAAATGAAGCGAGGATTATGTCGGATTATGCAAACTACATCTCTGCTAAACACAAAACGGACAGCGCAATATCTTACTCGCGCTATACGAGATTCTATGCACTTATAAGTCGAGTATGCACCCCTGCAAAAACAAGGGGCTTTTCATCCAGCAAAAGGAATAAAGAAGCGCTCCGAAAAGGCGGCAACAGCCAAGTCCCCCATCCATCCCCAAAGTGGCGCGAGGTTTCGCGGCAAAGCCGCGAAACAGCGAAAGGGACGGAATACCCGGCCAACTACGTCCTTCATCCGCCCACACAATCTGAGGACGTAGTCGTAGCAGGATCTGAGGGCTGACCTTCGCGGACACTCCGCAGGACGAAAGAACCCCCGCCGCACATAATGCGCAGCGGGGGTTCTTTCATGTCCGAGGACGTCCGCGAAGGTCAGCCCTCAGATCCTGCGGTGGGAGACCTAGGCCTCGTTATACACCGTTTTGAGCTTCAGCAGGTGCTGATAGCGGTCCATAGCAGCCTGCTCATTCTCCTTGAAGAGCTCCTCGGCGCGCTCGGGGAAGGAACGCGTCAGCGAAGCGTAACGGGCCTCGTTCATCAGGAACTCCTGATAACCGCCCGCGGGCTCCTTGGAATCGAGCGAGAACTTCTTGCCGGCAGCAGCCTCGGGGTTGAAGCGGAAGAGGTTCCAGTAACCGCACTCGACAGCCTTCTTCATCTCGGCCTGGCAGTTCTGCATGCCACCCTTCTTGATGGAGTGCATCTCGCAGGGGCTGTAGCCGATGATGAGGGACGGGCCGTCGTAGGCCTCGGCCTCGTGAATGGCCTTGAGGGTCTGAGCCGGGTTGGCGCCCATGGCGACCTGCGCCACGTAGACGTAGCCGTAGCTCATGGCGATCTCGGCCAGGGACTTCTTCTTGGTCACCTTACCGGCAGCGGCGAACTGAGCGACCTGGCCCAGGTTCGAGGCCTTGGAGGCCTGACCGCCGGTGTTGGAGTAGACCTCGGTGTCGAAGACGAAGACGTTGACGTTGTGGCCGGAAGCCAAGACGTGGTCCAGGCCACCGAAGCCGATGTCGTAGGCCCAGCCGTCGCCGCCGAAGATCCAGAAGGACTTCTTGGTGAGGTAAGCCTTGTCAGCGAGGATCGCCTTGGAAGCGTCGCAGCCGCACTTCTCGAGCTCGGCAACGTAGGCAGCAGCAGCGGTCTTGGAGGCCTCGGCGTCGTTGACGGAGTCGATCCAAGCCTGGCCGGCGGCCTTGAGCTCATCGGACGGACCATCGGCAGCGATGATGTCCTGGGTAGCGGCGATCAGCTTCTTCTGGACGGCCTCGTAACCGACGGCCATGCCCAGACCGTGCTCGGCATTGTCCTCGAACAGGGAGTTGTTCCACGCCGGGCCGTGACCGTCCTTGTCCTTGCAGTAAGGAGCGGTGGCAGCGGGGTTGCCCCAAATGGAGGAGCAGCCGGTGGCGTTGGAGATGAACATGCGGTCGCCGGCAACCTGGGTTACCAGACGTGCATAGGCGGTCTCGGCGCAGCCGGCGCAGGAGCCGGAGAACTCCAGGTAGGGCTGCTTAAACTGGCTGCCCTTGACGTTGGCCGCGATGAGCTCCTTCTTCTCGGAGACGTTCTCGACCATGTAGTCCCAAACGGGCTGCTGGTCCATCTCCTGCTCGGTGGGAACCATCTCGAGGGCGCCCTTGGGGCAGACCTTGACGCAGTTGGTGCAACCCATGCAGTCGAGCGGGGACACGGCCATGGTGAACTTCATGCCCTTGGCCTTGGGGCCCATGGCGTCGAGCGTGCGGGTAGCCTCGGGCGCGGCGGCGGCCTCGTCCTCGGTCATCGCGAACGGACGGATGGTGGCATGCGGGCACACATAGGCGCACTGGTTGCACTGGATGCACTTGGTCTCGTCCCAGTGGGGAACGACCACGGCGACGCCGCGCTTCTCGTATGCGGAGGCGCCCAGCTCAAACTGGCCGTCAGCGCAATCGACGAAGGCGGAAACAGGCAGGCTGTCGCCATCCATGCGATCGATGGGCTCGAGCAGGTTCTTGACCTGCTGGGCGATGGCGGACTTGGTCTCCTCGGAGAGCTCGACGGGAGCGGCATCCTCGGCGGTAGCCCAGTCGGCCGGAACCTCGAACTTACGGAAGGCGGTAGCGCCGGCATCGATGGCCTTATGGTTGGCGTCGACGATGGCCTGGCCCTTCTTCATGTAGGACTTGGTAGCCGCGTCCTTCATGTACTGCAGGGCGTCCTCGGCGGGCAGGACCTTGGCCAGCGCGAAGAAGGCGGACTGGAGCACCGTGTTGGTGCGCTTGCCCATGCCGACCTTGGCGGCCAGGTCGATAGCGTCAATCAGGTAAACGTTGACGTTGTTGTTCGCGATGTAGCGCTTGGCCACGGCGGGCATGTGCTCGGCGAACTCCTCGTCGCTCCACTGGCAGTTGACCAGGAAGGTGCCGCCCGGCTTGACGTCGCGGACCATCTTGAAGCCCTTAACGATGTAGCTGGGGTTATGGCAGGCGACAAAGTCGGCCTTGGTCACGTAGTACGGCGAGCGAATCGGGGAATCACCAAAGCGCAGGTGCGAGACGGTGACGCCGCCGGTCTTCTTGGAGTCGTACTGGAAGTAGGCCTGGACGTACTTGTCGGTGTGGTCGCCGATGATCTTAATCGAGTTCTTGTTGGCGCCGACGGTACCGTCGCCACCCAGACCCCAGAACTTGCACTCGATGGTGCCGGGGGCTGCGGTGTTGGGCGTATCCTCGGCCTCGGGCAGGCTCAGGTTGGTCACGTCATCGACAATGCCGATGGTGAACTCGCGCTTGGGCTCGTCCTTCTTGAGCTCCTCGAAGACAGCGAACGCGGACGCGGGAGGCGTGTCCTTGCTGCCCAGGCCATAACGGCCGCCGACGACCTTGATGCCCGTCTTGCCGGCCTCGTAGAGAGCGGAGACGACGTCCTGGTAGAGCGGCTCGCCGATGGAACCCGGCTCCTTGGTACGGTCCATGACGGCGATCTTCTGGACGGTCTCGGGGAGAACGTCGACGAAGTGCTTGATGGAGAACGGACGGAACAGACGAACCTTGACCAGGCCGACCTTCTCGCCGTGAGCGTTGAGGTAGTCGATGACTTCCTCGAGCACGTCGCAGAAGGAGCCCATGCACACGACGACGCGATCGGCATCGGGAGCGCCGTAGTAGTTGAACAGGCCGTAATCGGTGCCGAGCTTCTCGTTGATCTTCTTCATGTAGCCCTCGACGACGGCGGGAAGCTCGTCGTAGACCTTGTTGCAGGCCTCACGGTTCTGGAAGAAGATATCGCCGTTCTCGTGGCTACCGCGGGTGTGCGGGTGCTCAGGGTTGAGCGCGTGGTCGCGGAAAGCCTGGACGGCGTCCATGTCGCACATCTCGGCCAGATCCTTGTAGTCCCACATGGCGACCTTCTGGATCTCGTGGCTGGTGCGGAAGCCGTCGAAGAAGTTAAGGAACGGGGTCTTACCCTCGATGGCGGCAAGGTGAGCCACCGGCGAGAGGTCCATGACCTCCTGGACGTTGCCCTCGGCGAGCATGGCGAAGCCGGTCTGACGACAAGCCATGACGTCGGAGTGATCGCCAAAAATGTTCAGGGCGTGGGAAGCGACGCAACGCGCGGAGACGTGGAAGACGCCCGGGAGCTGCTCGCCCGCGATCTTGTACATGTTCGGAATCATCAGGAGCAGACCCTGAGAAGCCGTGTAGGTGGTGGTCAGAGCACCGGCGCCCAGCGAACCGTGAACGGTACCGGCAGCACCTGCCTCGGACTCCATCTCGACGACCTTGACCGGGGTGCCGAAGATATTCTTGCGACCCTGGGCCGCCCACTGGTCGACATGGTCGGCCATCGGGCTGGACGGCGTAATGGGATAGATTCCCGCTACCTCGGTGTACGCATACGAAACATATGCGGCCGCCTCGTTGCCGTCCATAGACTTAAACTTACGCGCCATATACCCCTCTCCTCTCATATAGGTATACAGGCCCCGGCGATCGCCGGGATGTTGGCGTGATGGGATTTTCGCTGTTGCTTCCAATCATCTGGCAGGCAGGCTCAGCAGCAGGTACATGGCGTGGAGAGAAGGCATGCCGAGGCGAGGGCCAGCTGATGCGCCCCACAGACCCGACCGCCCGTCTTGCACATGACCGAGCGCCGCAAAGGCTGCATGCCGGATGCTCCCGGGCACGCCCCGGCGATGGGAAGCGCCCGCAACGAAAATCCGCATGCGGGTTTATTGTACCCCGCCGTCAAGTGTAATTTCGGCAAATATAGGCGGGCGGTAAAGGTTTACCTTGGGTCCTTGGGTGACTGCCAAGGGCCAAAATGGCCTCTCCATCCCCAGGCGACCGGCTCTGGCGCGCCAAGGAGTGTCCCCAAGTGCCGGCACAGACGATATGAGCAGGACATAAAAACATTGAGAGCCCCTGCTGCATGAAAGACCG
>UQIQ01000047.1 GCA_900541185.1 uncultured Collinsella sp. | reverse complement strand
GCCGCATGCCAGCGGGGGAGAAGGACCAGGTTATCGATGCCTTCAAGCGTGGCGAGATTGACGTGCTCGTCTCGACTACGGTGGTCGAGGTGGGCGTTGACGTGCCCAACGCCACCGTCATGGTCATCGAGAACGGCGAGCGCTTTGGTTTGGCTGCCCTGCACCAGCTGCGCGGCCGCGTGGGCCGTGGCGGCGTGTCGGGCACGTGCCTGGTCATGACGCACTCCAAGGGCAACGGCGGCGCATCAGCGGCGCAAGATCGTCTGCAATCGCTCGAAAAAACTTCGGATGGTTTTACGCTTGCCCAGATGGACCTGCGTCTGCGTCACGAGGGCGAAATCCTGGGGTACCGCCAGCATGGCGGTGTGACCCTGCGCTTCGTCGACCTGGACGCCGACGAGGAGCTGATCGGGTGGGCCCATTTGGACGCGGTCGAACTCTTGCGGTATGCTTGCAACCTTGACTCTGTGGCGACGCGTCCCTTGCGCGATGCGGTCGCCATGCGTTATCGACATATCTTTAAGGAGGTCAGCGGAGGATGAGAATCATCGGCGGTGAATGGCGCGGTCGTAAGATCGAAGAGCCGCGTGGGCGCGATGTCACCCGTCCCACGGCCGATCGCGTGCGCGAGGCATGCGCATCTATGGTCATGTCGGCATTCGATTTCGATCTGGACGAGGTCCGTGTGCTGGACGCCTTTGGCGGCTCCGGTGCCTTAGGGTTAGAGATGCTCTCTCGTGGGGCCCGCTCGCTCACGACGTTTGAGATCGATCGCAACGCCGCGCGGCTCATTACCAAGAATATCGAGTCGCTCTGCCGTGACCGTGCGCGTTGGCGCGTGATAACGGGCGACATGCTGGCGAGTGCCTCGCGCGGTCGTGTGCCGGGCGGCCCCTTTGATCTGGTCCTGCTCGACCCGCCCTATGCTTTTGGTGCCGAGCCGGTCGAGGAACTGCTGCAGAACCTGGCTCAGCAAGGTCTGCTTGCACCTGGCGCTTATGCCCTGTTTGAGCATGCCGCCGCCGATGCGGGCGCGCATCCGGCAGACTTTGAGACTGTACGCGAGAAGCGCTATGGCATTACCTCGGTTGACTTGCTGCGCTGGGTGGCCGAGGACGAGAACGATCATGCTGACGAGAATGAAAATGACGAGGATGCGCCTTCGGAGGACACCCATGAATGACACCATCAACCGCGTGATCGTCCCGGGCACCTTCGATCCCATCACGTTTGGCCATATCGATGTGATCCGCCGCGCCCGACGCATCTTTCCCAGCGTGATTGTCGCCGTGGCCGAATCGCAGGGTAAAAACGGTGTGGGCACCACGTTTATGCTCGATGAGCGCGTGGCGCTGGCCCGCGAGGCGCTCGGTGATATTGACGGCGTCGAGGTCCTGCCCTTTACCGGCCTCTTGGTCGACTTCGCTCGCGAGCAGGGGGCGGGGGCCGTGGTCAAGGGCCTGCGCGCTATGACCGACTTTGAGTACGAGCTGCAGCAGGCCGACCTCAATTATCGCTTGGATAGCGAGCTGGAGTCCATCTTTGTCATGAGTGCGCCGCAGTACGGCTATATCTCGAGCTCGGTCGTTCGCCAGATCGCCTCGCTCGGCAGCGATGTATCGACGTTTGTCCCGTCCAACGTGGTCGAAGCGCTCAGGCATCGCTTTTCGTGACGTTTTTTATTGCCTGGTGGCATGTGGTAAACTAGCACGATGATATGTTACCTATGAAAGGAGACCGGATGCCGGGCGAGAATTTTCCTGGCGATAGGATCGTCAGCTTGGTCGATGAGCTCGAAGGGCTGATCGAGGAAGCCAAGCCGCCTTTCGGCAAGAACGCTCAGTTCAAGGTCATCGACGCCGACGTGTTCTTCAACATCCTCGACGAGATCCGCATGAGCTATCCCGAGGAGTGGCAGAAGTCCCGCCGTATCCTTAAGGAGCGCGAGGAGCTTATGGCTTCCGCCGCCGCTCAGGCCGATTCCATCATCGCCGACGCTCAGCAGCAGGCCCTCACCATTGCCGGTGAGCAGGAGATCGTCCGCCTTGCGCAGCAGCAGGCCGACGACATCCGCGATCGTGCCCAGCAGTACGAGCGCGAGACGCGTTATGCTGCCGAGGACTACGCAGAGCAGGTCTTTACGCACCTGGAGGAGAACCTCAAGAGCCTGACCGGCACCGTTACCCGTTGCCGTCAGCAGCTCAACGAGGGTGCCGCCCAGCAGAATGGTCAGTGGTAATGGCTGAGTTCCCGAGCGTTACCGTCGATCTTTCCGAGCAGCTCGAGTTTCCTGGAGATTCGTATCCGCTGACCGGTAAGGTCGATGTCGCCACCTACACGGTGGGCGAGAAGGAGTACCAGCTACAGGACGGCATCGACTACGACGTTGTCTTTACCAATGCCGGTACCGGTGTCTTGCTCACGGGCATGGTTCGCGCGCACGCCACCGGCGAGTGCGACCGTTGCCTGGAGCCCGCCTCGTTTGATATCGCCGGCGAGATCGAGGAGTTCTACCTCTTTGAGGAGCCCGAGGATCCCGAGGCCTACGAGGACGGCTACGAGCTCCTGGGTGAGGACCGTATCGTTGATCTGGGTGAGCCTATCAATGACGCGGTCGTTATGGACACGCCGTTTGTGGTGCTCTGCAAGCCCGATTGCCGTGGTCTGTGCCCCACATGCGGTTGCAATCTCAACGTCGAGCAATGCGATTGCGCCGCCCAGGCAGAGGCAGAATGGGCCGCTGCCACGGAAAATCCATTTGCAGCATTGAAGAATCTCAAGCTTGATGAGTAAAACTGTGGTAGTATCGCTACTTGCGCGTAATCGCCACACTGGATAGTTCATAAGGAAGGTCACTATGCCCGTACCTAAACAAAAGCAGGGTCGTATCCGCACTCACACCCGTCGTTCCGCCAACATGAAGATCTCGGCTGCGGCTCAGTCCACGTGCCCCCGTTGCGGTGCTGTCAAGCTCCCGCATCACGTGTGCCCCAGCTGCGGTTTCTACAAGGACCGCGAGGTTATCGTTACCGAGTAACGGTATACTCTGGATGCGATGCCGTTCCAAATGGAACCACAATGGCCGGCTCAATGAGTCGGCCATTTTTGTATAAGGAGCATGTATATGAGTAACGTTCGCGTTTGTGTAGACGTTGTGGGCGGAGACGAGAAACCTCAGGTTGTTCTTGATGGTATCGAGGCTGCGCTTGCCGCCGATCCCGATATCGAGGTCTTGGCAGCTGGTCCCGCCGAAATCGTCAATCCCTTTGCAGCTTCCCATGCACGTGTTGAGGCCCTTGAGGCGCCTGACGTTATCGCCATGGATGACGATCCCATTCGCGCCGTGATGACCAAGCGTAAGTCGTCGATCGTGCTTTCTTGCCGCGCCATTAAGAAGGGCAACGCGGATGCGTTCTTCTCCGCCGGCTCCACCGGTGCCATGACCGCCGCCGCCACCGCCTATGTGACGCCGTTTAGGTATCAGGCCGAAGGCAAGAAGCAGCCGGTGCGCCCCTGTCTGACCAATGCGCTGCCCAATCGCGCCGGCGGTCTGACGGTGCTGTGCGACATGGGTGCCAACCCCGATGTGGAGGTCGATGACATGGTGCGTTTTGCCCAGATGGGTAGCGCCTATGCCCGCGTCGTCCTGGGCATCGAGCATCCTCGCGTGGGCCTGCTTGCCAATGGCACCGAGGATGAGAAGGGCTCCAACTTTACCAAGGCCTGTTTCCCTGCTATGAAGGCCGCCGTTCCCGGCTTTGTTGGTAACTGCGAGGGCACCGACCTCACCTCAGGTAACTTCGATGTCGTCGTTGCCGATGGCATGTCGGGTAATATCGCTCTCAAAGCTACCGAGGGCTCTGCCAAGTTTTTGCTGCAGGAGCTCAAGGGCGCCTTTATGGCCTCGCTCGGCACCAAGATCGCCGCGCTGCTCATTAAAAAGCAGATGCGCGAGATTAAGGCCAAGCTCTCTGGCGACGCCAAGGGCGGCGCGATTCTTCTGGGCCTGCGCGGCGTGGTCCTGATCGGCCATGGCGCCACCTCAGTCGAGGCTGTCAAAAACGGTACGCTCGCGGCGGCCGAAGCCGTGCGCGCCGGGCTGGTTGAGAATGTCGCCAACTCTATGGACGGTATCGTTTTATAAGAGCGAGTTAGGGCGCTGTTATGTGCTTCGCGGCGCACGTCGTGGGGTAGAATCAGAACCGTGTCTTGGTACCGCCCGGGCGGTACCATTCTTTTGGTATTCATGCACTATGAGAGGAAGCGCTATGGACCGCTCCGAAATCTTCGACAAGATCGCCGAGGTCGCTGCTGACGTTCTGGGCGTCGATGTTGCCGAAATTAGCGAGGAGACCACCTTTGACGACCTCGATGCCAACTCGCTCGAGCGCCTGCAGCTGGTTACGGCTATCGAGGACGAGTTCAACCTCGAGATCGATGACGAGACCCTGCTCTCGCTCAACTCTGTCGCCGACGCCGTCGACGCTATCGAAGCTGCCAAGGAGGCCTAAGTCTTGGCTTTATCCGAACGACTTACGCGCGCCCAGGAAATCCTGGGCCACGAGTTCAACAATAAGGTGCTGCTGCGCGCGGCCCTTACGCATCCCTCGGCAGTCGAGGGCCAGCCGGTTTCTGCCAGCTATGAGCGCCTTGAGTTCTTGGGCGATTCCATTTTGGGCGCTGTGGTCGCACGCTCCCTGTTTGAGTCCTATCCCGAGTTTGACGAGGGCAAGCTCACTCGCTTGAAGGTGTCGCTCGTCTCGGGCGCCACGCTATCCGAGGTTTCTCACGAGTTGGGCATCGACGACATCATTATCTTTGGTGCCTCCGAGACCGGTACCGGTGCGCGCGGCCTGCATTCGGCCCTCGAGAACGTCTATGAGTCGCTCGTGGGCGCGCTGTACCTGGATGCCGGCTGGGACGTTGCGGCGGAGTTCATTCACCGTACGCTTAAGCCGCATTTGGCTTCCGAGCGTGCCGAGCATCCTGCGAACCCCAAGTCGTTTTTGCAGGAGTGCGTGCAAGCCGACGGTCACGAGCCCCCGGCGTACAAGCTCGTTGGCTCCGAGGGCCCGGCGCATGCGCCCACCTTTACCGCTGTGGTTTTGATCGATGGTATTCGCCAGGGTCGCGGCTCCGGCTCCTCAAAGAAGGAAGCCGAGGGAGCTGCCGCGCTTGAAGCGCTCGACCGCATGGGTTACACCACCAACGGCGTGATTCTGAACAAGAAGCACGTATAAGCGAGGAACCGTGTATCTCAAGTCCCTCACGCTCAAAGGGTTCAAGTCGTTTGCCGACCGCGCCCATATGACGTTTGAGCCGGGCCTGACCGTCATCGTCGGTCCCAACGGCTCGGGAAAATCGAACATCTCCGACTCCATCCTGTGGGTCCTGGGCGAGCAGAGCGCCAAGCAGCTGCGCGGCCAGGCCATGGAGGACGTCATCTTCTCGGGCTCGTCAGCGCGCAAGCCGGTGGGTGTCGCCGAGGTCACGCTGGTGCTCGATAACTCGGACCATATGCTGCCCGTCGATTTTGACGAGGTCGCCATCACCCGTCGCATGTATCGCTCGGGCGAAAGCGAGTACCTCATCAACTCGAGTCCGTGCCGCCTGATGGACATTCAGGACATCCTGCACGATTCTGGCCTGGGCAAGGATACGCATTCCATCATCAGCCAGGGCAAGCTCGACGCCATTTTGCAGAGCCGCCCCGAGGAGCGCCGCACCCTTATCGAGGAGGCCGCCGGTATCTCCAAGCACAAGCGCCGCAAGGAGCGTGCGCTCAAAAAGATTAAGTCGATGGACGAGCACCTGACGCGTGCCCGCGACATCAATAAGGAAATCGCCCGTCAGCTGCGACCGCTTGAGCGTCAGGTCGATCGCGCGCGCAAGTACAAAGAGCTGTCCTCGCGCGCGAACGAGCTTACGCAGATGCTAGCCGTTGACGAGCTGCGTTCGCTGCAGTCGCAGTGGAACGACCTGGAGAGCCGCTCCAAGGAGGGCGCGGCCGAGCTTGAGCTTGCGCAGTACCGCTTGGGCGAAAAGGAGCGCGAGCTCGAGAAGCTCCAGGTCATGCTCGAGGAAAAGGGCCTGTTTGTGGGCGACCTGGGCGAGCAGCGCCGTCATATGCAAGATGTGGTCGGCCGCATTAACTCCGACATGCGCCTGCTCGAGGAAAAGGGCCACAACATGGTGTCGCGCCTGTCTGACATGCGCGGTCAGATTTCGAGCTCCGAGCATCAGCGTCGTCGTGTGGTCGAGGAGCTCGAGGACGCGCGTGCGCAGCTTGAGGAAGTGACCGGTGCGCATATGCAGGCCCAGGAGGACGTTGACGCCGCTGGTCCTGCCGCCGCTGAGCTCCACGAGCGGCGCGTGGCACTCGACAATCAGATTTCGCAGCTTACGCGTGAGCAGCGCGATGTACAGCGTGTGGCTGATAACGCCGCGCTTGAGCTTGCCAAGGTGAAGGACTCGCTGAGCAATGCCGAGGTCGAGGACAACATGTATGCCTCGCGCCTGGAGCAGATCGATGAGCAGCTCGAGGAGGTCACGGCCTCGCTCGAGAGCCGTCGCGACCGCGCCGAGGAGCTTGAGGGTGCTCTTGAGGAAGCGCGCCAGGCCCAGGTCGATGCGCGTGAGGCCACCGAGGTCGCCCGTGCGGCCCTGAAGGACTTGCGTAATCGTGAGAGTGAGGCGCGCAACAAGTTATCCGAGGTGCGCTCGGAGCTTGCCAGCCAAAAGAAGCTTGATGCGCGCATGGCCGACAGCTCGCCGCTCGTGAGCCGTCTGGTGGGTGCGCTGGGCGATGATGTCTCAGGCCGTCTGGGCGACGTGCTCGAGGCCCCTCGTGAGCTCGAGGGCCTGGTTGAGCAATTGCTCGCCGGCGATATCGATGCGCTGCTGTTTGATGACGCCGCCACGCTTGAGCGTGCCGGTCGTGCGGCTCTGGACCAAAAGAAGGCCTCGGGCGAAGCACTGCTGGTGGCGCGCGGCGTGAGCGGCTCTACCGCCGCTGAGGGCGCTGCCGGTACCCGTCTGGTTGATCGTCTGTCCGTGCGCGCAGGCTACGGTCCCGTCGTCGAGGCGTTGCTCGGCGGATATTACGTAGTGGACGATCTTGCTGCCGCGCTGTCGGCGCCGGTCGTTGAAGGCGTGACTTACGTGACCCCCGATGGCGCTCGCGTAAGCTGTGGCGGCCTGGTACGCGTGGGCCTCGATGCCGGCGAGGCCTCAGGTGCTCTGGAGCGCAAGCGTCGCATTCGCGAGCTGGAGGGCCTGGAGCCCGATCTGGCTGCCGTGTTTGAGCATGTGTCGGATCAGGTCGTCGAGGCCAATGCGGCCGTCGAAGAGGCGCGTGCCGCTGAGGGCGATGCCGCCGGCGAGATCGCCCGTCTTGAAGGCGAGCGCCGCTCGCTGCTCTCCGAGATCGGCCGCTTGGAGCAAAGCGCCAACAATGCCGAGGTCGAGCGCGTGCGCATCTCCAAGCGCCGCGAGCAGGCCTCCGAGGCCGTTCGCGCTTCGCGCCCGCGCGTGGACGAGCTCACCCGTTCGCGTGACGAGGCCCGCGCGCAGGCAAGCGATCTGGGCTTGCGGATTGCCGAGGCCAACGACGAACTCGACCGCGTTCGCCGTGACGATTCCGAGGCTGCCGGCAAGCTCGCCGACGCCAAGGTTCGCCTAGCCCAGACGAGTGAACGCCTGCGTTCGCTGAAGGGCCGCGTGCCCGACCTGGAGCATCGTCTTGAGGGCATCGACCGTCGTATCCGTGGAACACGCCAGGCTTCGCGCTCGCTCGAGCTGCTGCGCCTGCGCATCGATCCCATGCACGAGCGCTACTCGGCCCTGCTGGAGCGCGCCTCGGACTGGGCCGCACGCCTTCGTGACCAAGCTTCGCTCGAGGAGGCGGACTCCGCCTCGCTCAAGAAGACCATCGAGGACGCCAAGGCCGAAGTCGCTCGCGCCAAAGATAAGGTTGATACCGCCGCCGCGACGCAAAACGAGTTCAAGGTCGCACGCGGTAAGCTCGAGGTGCAGGTGGAGGCGGCCATCAAGGCCATCACCGCCGACGGCACCACGGTGCTCGAGGAAGCGCTCATGCTTCCCGCGCCCACCGACCGTGACGCTGCCGAGCGCGAGCTCAACCAGCTCGTGCGCCAAATCAACAACCTGGGTCCGGTGAATCAGGTTGCCATGGAAGAGTACGAGCAGCTCAAGCGTCGCGCCGATTACATCGAGGAACAGCTGGCCGATCTGGAGAGCGCACGCAAGGCGCTCACCAAAATCACCGTGGCTATCGACCGCAAGATGCGCAAGGCGTTCCTGGTAACATTCGAGAAGGTCGATGCGAACTTCAGAGAGATCTTCGCCATGCTCTTCCCGGGAGGCCAGGCTCATCTGGAGATGACCGACCCAGAGCATCCGGCCGAGACGGGAATCGAGGTCGTGGCGCAGCCGCGCGGCAAACGCATCACCAAGATGATGCTCATGTCGGGCGGCGAGAAGAGCCTGACGGCGCTCGCCCTGCTTTTTGCCGTGTACCGCACGCGCACGGTGCCGTTCTACGTACTGGACGAGGTCGAGGCGGCGCTCGACGACGCCAACTTGTCCAAGCTCATCGGCGCGCTGGACGTGTTGCGTTCTGATACGCAGCTCTTGGTCATTTCGCATCAGCGCCGTACTATGGAGGACGCTGACGTTCTCTACGGCGTCTCGATGCAAGCTGACGGCGTCAGTCGCGTCGTCTCGCAAAAACTCGATCGCGAAACCGGAAAGGTCGTGAATGCGTAATGGGATTCTTTGATGCTCTCTCGCGCGGACTTGAGCGCAGCCGCGAGGCCCTCAACGAGGTCTTCTACTTTGGCGGCGAGGTCGACGAAGATTTTTGGGAGGACCTAGAGGACACGCTCGTCATGGGTGACATGGGTGCCGAGGTCGCCATCCAGGTTTCTGATGACCTGCGCGATGCCGCGGCCAAGAAGAACCTCAAGACCGCCCCACAGCTCCGTCGTGCCCTGGCTGAGCAGCTCGAGCAGCACTTTGTGCCCATTGAGCGCGATCCGTTCGCCGATACGCCGAGTTGCGTGCTGTTTGTGGGCATCAACGGCGCCGGCAAGACCACGACGGTCGGCAAGATCGCGAGCGCCATGGCAGCTCGCGGCAAGAACGTCGTAATCGGTTCGGCCGATACCTTCCGCGCCGCCGCCATCGAACAGCTCGATGTATGGGGCCAGCGCGCCGGCGTTCCCGTCATCAAGCGCGACCGCGGCTCCGATCCGGCGAGCGTGTGCTACGACGTGCTCGACGAGGCCGACAAGCGCGGCAGCGACCTGGTGCTTATCGATACCGCCGGTCGTCTGCACACGAGTCCCGAGCTCATGCGCGAGCTTGCCAAGGTGGTCAACGTGACCCGTAAGCGCGCTGGTCAAATGGCCGCCGGCCCCATGCCCGTCTATGTCGTGCTCGTAATCGATGCCGCGACAGGCCAAAACGGCCTCAACCAGGCGCTTGAGTTTAACGAGGCGCTGGGCCTGGACGGTATTATCATGACAAAGCTCGACGGCACGGCAAAGGGCGGTATCGCCATGGCCGTGGCCGAGAAGCTCAAGCTTCCCATCCTGCGCATCGGCGTGGGCGAGCAGGTCGATGACCTGCAGGAGTTCAATGCCAAAGATTTCTGCCGCGCCCTGGTGGGCGAGTCCAACTAAGGAGTGACTAGTGTTTGATTCTCTGAGCGATCGCCTCAACGACACATTTGACCGTCTGCGCGGCAAGGGTAAGCTGACCGAGGCCGATATCACCTCGGCCATGCGCGACATCCGCATGGCGCTACTCGAGGCCGACGTCAACTTCAAGGTCGTTAAGGAGTTTGTCGCCAAGACCAAGGAGCGCTGCATGACCGCCGAGGTCATGGAGTCGTTGTCGCCGGCGCAAAACGTCGTCAAGATCGTGCTCGACGAGCTCACCGAGATGCTCGGCTCAACCGAGAGCAAGCTCGTCTTTAGCAACCGCATTCCCAATGTCATTATGCTCGTGGGCTTGCAGGGCTCCGGTAAGACCACGGCGGCCGTAAAGCTGGCCTACCTGCTCAAGAAGCAGGGCCGCTCGCCGCTGCTCGCCGCGTGCGATGTCTACCGTCCCGCCGCTGCCGACCAGCTGGCCACGCTCGGTGGCGAGATCGGCGTGCCGGTCTTCCGCGGTGACGGCGCGCACCCGGTCGATATTGCCAAGGGCGCCATCCAAGAGGCCGTCGACCACCTGCGTGACGTGGTCATCGTCGATACTGCCGGTCGTCTTCAGATCGACGAGCAGATGATGCAGGAGGCCGTCGACATCAAGAAGGCCGTCAAGCCCGACCAGGTGCTGATGGTCGTCGACGCCATGACCGGCCAGGACATCGTCAACGTCGTTTCGACCTTCGCCGATCGCACCGACTTTGACGGTGTGATCATCTCCAAGCTCGACGGCGATGCCCGTGGCGGTGGCGCACTTTCGGTGCGTCAGGTGACCGGTAAGCCCATCAAGTTTGTGAGCATGGGCGAGAAACCCGATTCGCTTGAGCCGTTCTATCCCGATCGCATGGCCAAGCGCATTCTGGGCATGGGCGACGTCGTCGGCATCATCGAGAAGGCCCAGGAGGCGGCTGACGCCAAGCAGCTCGAGGCTGCCGAGCGCATGCTGCGTGAGGGCTTCACCATGAACGACATGCTCGAGCAGATGAAGGCCGTCAAAAAGATGGGCGGCATGAAGGGTATCCTGGGCATGCTTCCCGGTGGCCAGCGCGCGCTCAACCAGATGGGCGGCAACCTGGACGAGGGCATCTTCGATAAGAACGAGGCCATCATCATGTCGATGACCAAGGAGGAGCGCCTGCGTCCCTCCATCATCAACGGCCAGCGCCGCGCCCGCATTGCCAAGGGAGCCGGCGTAACTCCCACCGAGGTCAACAGCCTTATGAAGCAGTGGGGCGAGATGAATAAGATGATGGGCCGCATGCGCACGATGGCCAATCAGGCACAGGCCGGCGGCAAGAAGGGCAAAAAGGGTAAGAAGGGCAAGAAGATGCGCATGCCCAATATTCCCGGTCTGGATGCCATGGGTCTGGGCGGCATGGGCGGACTGGGAGCGGGTGGTCCTAAGTCCGATATGGACCTGCTGCGTCAGATGGAAGCGCAGATGCGCAACAAGAAGTAACGACTAGTTGAGTCGTGTATGGCGAAGGCCGCCTGGATGGTATTCCAGGCGGCCTTCGCCGTTTGTTCGCTGGTTGTCGCACGCGTGGAAGCGCGTTCTCGACGAGGTGCTTGCCGCTAGTGGCAGCCGCAGCCTTCGTGCCCGTCATGGTCGTGGTGACCGTGGCAGCCGCAGGACTCGCCATGCTCATGGGTGTGCTCGTGGTCATGACCATGGCAGTCGCAGGTGGCCTCGCCGGTCTGAGCGAGCGTTCCGGCAATGAGGGCCTCGACGCAGGCATCGCAGCTGCCCTGGGCGCCCGCATAGACGGTGATGCCGGCCTGGGTGAGCGCGTTGATGGCGCCGCCGCCGATGCCGCCGCAGATGAGCGTGTCCACGCCGCCGTTGGCGAGCAGGCTCGCAAGGGCACCGTGGCCGGTGCCGCCGCTGCCTACGACCTGCTCGTTGAGCACCTTGCCGTCCTGGATGTCGTAGATCTTGAACTGCTCGCTGCGGCCAAAGTGCATAAAGATGTTGCCGTTGTCGTACGTGGTTGCCACCCTCATGGTGCCGATCTCCTTTGCTGGCCATGCGGCCGTTGTCGTGGTAATGGGGGAGTATGCGATGTTACCGCCTTCGATGACGATCGCCCGTCCGTTGACCAGCGCGTTTGCCACCTTGCGATGCGCGCGGCTGCTAATTGCCGCCACCGTGGCGCGCGCGATGCCCATCTGCTGCGCGACTGCCTCTTGGTTAAGGCCTTCCAGGTCGCATAGGCGTAGGACTTCGAGCTCGTCGACCGTCATGTCGATGGCGTCGCCGCTCGCCAGGCCATCGGGGGTAAAACCGCGATATTCGGGGATGATCCCGACGCGGCGCAGTTTCTCGCGTCTTCCTGCCATACGCACTCCTTATCTGACATATGTCAGACAATAGAATAGCGCGTTGGTCGTTGGACGCAAGACATTTTTGGCATATGTCAGAAAATGACGGCTTGTGTTAGGGCTGTGGGGTCGAGCACGCCTGGGCTACAATAAAATCGCCAATAGGCTACTGACGGGAGGGTCAATGAGCAAAGCTGATCAACAGTTTGTAACCATGTGTCGCGATATTTTGGACCATGGCACCACCACCGAAGGCCAAAAGGTCCGCCCGGTGTGGGAGGACGGCACCCCTGCCTATACCATTAAAAACTTTGGTGTCACGGCCCGCTACGACCTGCGTGAGGAGTTTCCGGCTCTTACCCTGCGTCGTACGGCCCTCAAATCTGCCATGGACGAGATCCTATGGATCTATCAGAAGAAGTCCAATAACGTGCATGACCTCAACAGCCATATCTGGGATGAGTGGGCCGACGAGACCGGTTCCATCGGCAAGGCCTACGGGTATCAGATTGGGCAGAAGAGCCATTATGCCGAGGGTGACTTTGACCAGATGGACCGCGTGCTGTACGACCTTAAGAACACGCCGTACAGCCGCCGCATTATGACGAACACCTATGTGTTTAGCGATCTGTCCGAGATGCACCTGTATCCGTGCGCCTACAGCGTGACGTATAACGTGACGCAGCGCCCGCAGGATGACAAACCGACGCTCAACATGATTCTCAACCAGCGTAGCCAGGACATTTTGGCCGCGAACAACTGGAATGTGTGCCAGTATGCCATTCTGCTGATGATGGTTGCGCAGTCGGTCGATATGATTCCCGGCGAGTTGCTGCACGTGATCGCCGATGCCCATATTTACGACCGTCATGTCGATATCGTCCGCGAGCTTATCGAGCGCCTGCAGTTTGCGGCTCCCAAGGTAACGCTCAACCCCGATGTGCATGATTTCTACGCGTTTACGACTGATGACCTGATCGTCGAGGGCTATGAGCACGGCCCGCAGGTCAAGAACATCCCCATTGCGGTGTAGGTGACGCGCATGACGTGTAAGCTTTCTGCCATTGTCGCTGTGTGCGATGACTGGGGCATTGGCTGCGAGGGTGACATGGTCGTGTCCAATCGCTCTGATATGCGCCATTTTGTAGCGTGCACCAAAGGTTGCCCGGTCATTATGGGACGCAAGACACTTCTGAGTTTTCCCGGCGGACGACCGCTCAAGAATCGCCGCAATATCGTGCTCACCCGCGACGAGAGCTTTGCTGCCGAGGGTGTCGACGTGGTGCATAGCGTCGACGAGGCCTTGGCCGCCGTGGCCGATGAGCCCATTGCGTGGGTGATTGGCGGCGGCGAGGTGTATCGACAGTTCTTGCCGTATTGCGTCGAGGCCGAGGTTACGCATAACCATTGCGTGCATGACGTGGATACGTACTTTCCCGATCTGGATGCCGATCCCGCGTGGGAGATTGCGAGGCGTGGCGGTGTTGCCACGATTGCCGCGGGCGAGGGTGACGAGGGTCTCGATTATGAGTTCGTGACGTATCGTCGCGTTGAGGCGTAAACCCGATTATCCCTTCGGTATTATCGGGTTGAAATGAGTGGCGGGGCAGCGCATGGCGTTGCCCCGATATTTGTATAGGTGCTGTAAAGAAGGGTGCGGGCTGGCTGCTATGACTGATTCCGTTGAGGTGCTGCGAATCGATTCGCTCGAGGACGAGCGGCTCGATGCCTACGTGCGACTGACCGAGCGTGAGCTTCGCTGCGTGCTGGAGCCGCAGAAGGGCATTTTTATCGCCGAGAGTGCCAAGGTCATCGAGCGCGCGGTGCGCGCCGGATACGAGCCGGTGAGCTTTCTTTTGGGCGAACGCTGGCTCGACCAGATGATGCCGCTGTTTGAGCGCCTGGCGGTACGCGAAGGTGCGGGCCCGGTTCCCGTGTTCGTGGCCTCGATGGAGCTTATGGAGCAGCTGACGGGCTTTAACGTGACGCGCGGTGCGCTCGCGGCGTTCCGTCGCCCGCGTCAGATTCCGGTAGCCGAGTTCTTGGGCGGCGTCGTCGAGGCGGCGGGGGAGCGCCCGGTGCGCGTGTGCGTGCTCGAGGGCATTGTCGACCACACCAACGTCGGCGCGATTTTCCGCTCGTCGGCTGCGCTGAACGTCGATGGCATTTTGGTGAGTCCTACGTGCTGTGACCCGCTGTATCGTCGCTCGGCCCGCGTGAGCATGGGTACGGTGTTCCAGGTGCCCTGGACGCGCATTGGCAGCGAGGCGCGCGTATGGCCGCATGATGGGCTGGCGGCGCTGCACGATGCCGGGTTTTCGTGTGCCGCCATGGCGTTGACGGATGATTCGGTGTCGTTGGACGATCCCGCGCTGCAGGAGATTGACCGCCTGGCAATCTTTATGGGCACCGAGGGTGCTGGCTTAGGCGCCAAGACCATTGCTGGCTGCGACCGAGCCGTGCGCATTCCGATGGCGCACGGGGTTGATTCGCTCAACGTGGCCGCGGCGAGTGCCGTCGCCTTTTGGCAGCTGTGCCCGCACGTGAGCAACGAGTATCACTACCAGCCGGGGCTGTATCACTAGGCAGATATTTCGCACCGGGCTCTGGTTTGGGGCGTTTCGGCCGATATCGGTCGGTGCTAAGCTGGTATTGGCTTTGGTCTTAAATTGCCGTTTTGTTGTATGACGTACGCTAGCGGGGAGGGCGTGTGGCTAAGAAATCTACGGCTATCGATGTAACGCAGGGTGTCATTTGGCAGCAGCTGCTGTCGCTGTGTGTTCCCATCTTCTTTAGTTCGTTTTTTCAGCAGGCATACACGCTTATCGGCACCTATATCGTCGGTCAGTTTGGCGGCAAGCTCGCGCTGGGTGGCATTCAGGCCACAATGGTGCTTACCGAGCTCTGCATTGGCTTTTGCGTTGGCGTCGGCGCCGGCTGCGCGGTCATTACCGGTCAGTATTTTGGCCAGCACGATGATGAACGACTCAGTCGTTCGGTCCACACGGCCATGACGCTCGCGCTGGTGGGCGGTATCGTCTTCTCCATTCTCGGCGTAGTGTTCGTTGAGCCCATGCTCGTTTTGATGAATACGCCGCATGAGCTTCTTGCCGAGGGCGTTGCCTATGCTCGTTGCTACTTTGCCGCCATGGTTGCGGCGCTGCTGCTCAATATGGGCACCGCGCTGCTGCGTGCCGTGGGCGATACGCGCGGACCTGCCGTGATCATTGCCTCCGGCTGCCTCGTTAACGTGGTGCTGGATATCATTTTTGTTGCCGTGCTGCATATGGAGGCTTTGGGCTGCGGTATCGCGGTGGCGCTGACCATTTGCTCCAACGCCACGATGATCGTGATGCGTATGATGCACGCACCGGGTGCGTGGCGGCTTTCGCTGTCCAAGCTCGGTATTGATCCTGGCATTTGTAAGAGCATGATCTCATGCGGTCTGCCGCTTGGCTTTCAGTCTGCTGCGTATTCGATTTCCAACGTTTTGATTCAGGTGTCGGTCAACTCGTTTGGTGCCGATGTCACCACGGCGTGGGGTCTTTCGGGCCGCCTGGATGGCATTGTCTGGATGGTTACCGAGGCGCTTGGTGTGTCGATCACCACGTTCTCGGCACAGAACTTTGGCGCGCGCAACTACGAGCGCATGCGCAAGGGTTACCATACGTCGCTCGTGCTGTCCTTTATGCTCATTGGCGGCCTGTCTGCCGTGCTCCTGGTGTTCTCGGGTCCTCTGTCGCGTTTGTTTGTCGACGATGCTTCGATTTCGGCGTACACCACGACGATTCTTCATTTCATCGCGCCGTTCTACGCGATCTTCTCGATTATCGAGAACGCCTCGGGTTCCATCCGCGGCGCCGGCGTGAGTCTGCAGCCTATGATGCTCACCATCTTTGGCACCGTCGTACTCAGAGTGATTTGGGTGTTTGCGATCATGCCCTTCGATCCGTCGCTCGAGCATCTACTGCTGGTCTACCCCGTAACCTGGGTAATCACCGCCATGATGTTCACCGTCTACCATCACAGCGGCAACTGGCTCGGCCGCGCCACCGCCTAGCCATTCGGGACGTCCCCAATGGCTAGTATTCGATGCCTTGGCGGGCTAGGAGTCCTTCGTCGAAGTAGTGTTTGATGGGGCGCATTTCGGTGTCAAGGTCGGCGAGGTTCGCGAGGGGCAGCAAGCCCCGGCCGGTGAGCACGAGCTCCGTGGTGGCGGGCTTTATCGCGATCAGCGCTTCGACATCCTCGCGCGTCACGAAGCCGCGGCGCATGGCCTCGCCGAGTTCATCCAAAATCAGAACGTCGACCTGTGATATCTGCTCGCATGCGAGCTCCATGATCTGCGCGGCGCAAGCCTCGGGTGTGTCGCGGTCGGCTTGTACGATGCGTAGCCCTAAACGAGGTGCTGCATCATGTTCGGCGCAGTGCAGCTTCTTGGCAAACTGAAGCATGAGCACGTTAAGTCCATAGCCCGTGGCACGCAGCGCGAGCCCCAGCGCAGCCGTCGTCTTGCCCTTGCCGTCGCCCGTATAGATTTGAACCTTGCCGACTTCCAGTGATGCCATCTCTGTCTTTTCGTGCCCGGCGTCGGTTTATCGCCGTCCGGGTTGGGTATTCTAGAAAGCATTATCAACCCCAGTAGATGGAGTTCAAGCAGATGGAGATGGATGACAACAAGCGTAGACGGAATATGATCCTCTACGTGCTCATCGCCTTCGTCGTCTACCTCGTGCTCTCGACCGTTCTGTTCCCCAACATCGGTCACACGCAGCAGATTACGAAGACCGATTACTCGACGTTTGTCAAAGCGCTCGATAAGAAGAGTGTCGACAAGGTCGAGTACAACACGGACGATTACTCGATTTATTACACCAAGAAGGGCGAGGACGAGAACATCGCCTATAAGACGACCGGTGTGCCGAACGATGCGGGCTTTACCGATCGCGTGCTTGAGTCTGGCGCTTCGCTGGAGTCGGTCGTTCCCGATAAAAACTCGGGTTTGATGACCTACTACCTGCTTACGCTCATCCTTCCTATGGCGATTTTCTTCCTGATCGGCTGGTGGCTCAACCGCCGCATGAAGAAGGCCATGGGTGATGACGGTCCTTCGATGAACTTTGGCGGCGGTGGCTTTGGCGGCGGTGGACTGGGCAAGTCCGGCGCGCGCGTGATCGCCTCCAAGGACGTGGGCGTGACCTTTAAGGATGTCGCCGGCCAGGAAGAGGCCAAGGAGTCCCTTAAGGAGGTCGTCGACTTTCTGGAGAAGCCCCAGCGCTACGACTGTCTCTTATACACATCTCCGAGCCCACGAGACTCGACGTCATCTCGT
>UQIQ01000046.1 GCA_900541185.1 uncultured Collinsella sp. | reverse complement strand
AGATGACGTCGAGTCTCGTGGGCTCGGAGATGTGTATAAGAGACAGGTCTCGATGGACTCGGTGTTCTGGGTCTTGGAGGAGCCGGTGGCGCCACCGATGCCATCGCGGCCGGTGCGGCCGCCCAGCAGGATGATCTTGTCGGTGGGGGCGGGGCACTCGCGACGAACGTGGTTTGCCGGGGTAGCGCCCACGACGGCGCCGACCTCCATGCGCTTGGCCACGTAACCGGGGTGATAGAGTTCGTTGACCTGACCGGTGGCAAGGCCGATCTGGTTGCCGTAGCTGGAGTAGCCGGCGGCGGCAGTGGTCACGAGCTTGCGCTGCGGCAGCTTGCCCTCGAGCGTCTCGGAAACCGGGACGGTGGGGTCGCCGGCGCCGGTGACGCGCATGGCCTGGTACACATAGCTGCGGCCCGAGAGCGGGTCGCGGATAGCGCCGCCCACGCAGGTGGCGGCACCGCCGAAGGGCTCGATCTCGGTCGGGTGGTTGTGGGTCTCGTTCTTAAACAGGAACAGCCAGTCCTGGTCCTCGCCGTCGACATCGACCTTCACCTTGACGGTGCAGGCGTTGATCTCCTCGGACTCATCGACATCGGTCATGATGCCGGTCTTCTTAAGATACTTGGCGCCGATGGTGCCCATGTCCATGAGGCAGACGGGCTTGGCGTCGCGGCCGAGTTCGTGGCGCATCTCCATGTAGCGGTCGAAGGCTTGCTGCACCACGGCGTCGTCGATCGTCACGTCGTCCAGGACGGTGCCGAAGGTGGTGTGGCGGCAGTGATCGGACCAGTAGGTGTCGATCACGCGGATCTCGGTGATGGTGGGGTCGCGGTCCTCATCGCGGAAGTACTGCTGGCAGAAGGCGATGTCCGCCTCGTCCATGGCAAGGCCGCGATCGGCGATAAAGGCGGCAAGGCCGGCCTCGTCGAGCTCGCGGAAGCCGTCGAGCACCTCGACGGGCTGGGGCTCGGGGGTCTCCATGTACAGTGTCTCGGGCAGGTCGAGCGAGGCGATGCGCGCCTCGACGGGGTTCACCACGTAGTGCTTGATGGCCTCGATGGCGGCTTCGTCCAGAGCGCCCGAGATGATATAGACCTTGGCGGAGCGCACGGCGGGGCGCTCGCCCTGGCTGATGAGCTGCACGCACTCGCTGGCGGAGTCGGCGCGCTGGTCAAACTGGCCAGGCAGGAATTCGACGGCAAAGACGGCGCCATCGCTTGCGGGGAGCTCGTCGTAGGTCACATCGACCTGGGGCTCGCTAAAGACGGTCGGCACGCAGGAGCGGAAAAGCTCCTCGTCGATGCCCTCGACGTCGTAGCGGTTGATGATCCTCAGGGCCTCGATGCCCTTGATGCCGAGAATTTCGGTCAGCTCGCCCTTGAGCTGCTGAGCCTCGACGTCGAACCCGGGTTTCTTCTCCACGTAGATACGAGAGACCATTGGTTCCTGCCTTCCTGATCGGTTGGGCGTACGGTACGGTATGCGGCAGCGGTCGGTTTGCGGGGTCTGCCCTGCGGTCGCCTTGAGCCACATGTTTGTAAACCTCACTATGATACGACAGCTCGCGGCGCGTTGAGGACGGCGAGGGTGCTACAGTGAAGCGCAAACAAGAGAAAGGCATCACATGGCATTCGTTTCGCTCGCCATCATCGCACTCGTGGCCTTTGCGAGTCCTTTTATCGCCTCGGCGATTCCCGGAAAACCCGTTCCCGAGACGGTCTTTTTGCTCGTGCTCGGCGCGGTGCTGGGACCCCATATGCTCGGCGTCATCCATGTAGATGCTGAGGTCTCGCTTGTGTCCGAGCTGGGCCTGGCCTTCTTGTTCCTGCTTGCCGGCTTTGAGATCGACCCCAAGAGCATCACGGGCGTCGAGGGGCGCTACGGCTTGGCGACGTGGGTCGTCACGTTTGGTATCGCCTGGCTTGCCGTGCGCTTTACCCCGTGGTTCTCAGTCAGTCATTTCGACGGTATCGCCGTGACGCTTGCCCTCACTTCGACGGCGCTCGGCACGCTCGTGCCCATCATGCGTGAGCGCTCGCTCACTGGCACGCGTGTGGGCGACTCGATTCTCGCGTATGGCACCTGGGGTGAGCTCGGCCCTGTGCTCGCCATGTCGGTGCTGCTGTCTGCCCGCACTGGCATCCAAACGCTCGTAATCCTTGGCTTGTTTGCGGTGGTTTGCGTGTTGCTGGCTGTGGTCCCAAGCCGCTCCAAGCGTGTCGGCAGCCGCTTCTTTGCGTTTGTCGAGGAACGCGCCGATACCACGTCGCAGACCTTCGTGCGCCTGACGGTGCTCATCCTGGTCACACTCGTGGCGTTCTCGGCCGTCTTTGATCTCGACATCGTGTTGGGTTCTTTTGCCGCCGGCTTTGTCTTGCGCTATATCATCCCCGAGGGCAACCATACGCTCGAGACCAAGCTCGATGGCCTGGCCTACGGCTTTTTGATTCCGGTATTCTTTACCGTATCGGGCGCAAAGATCGATCTGACGGCCGTGGCGTCGCGCCCGGGTCTGCTCGTGGGCTTTATCGTGGCGTTGTTGATTATTCGTGCCGTGCCCATTCTTATTTCTATGAGCATTTGTCCTGCGACGCGCGATGTGTCGGCGTATGGTCGCATTACCGTGGCCCTGTACTGCACCACGGCCCTGCCGATCATCGTTGCCGTGACAAGCGTTGCCGTCAACGCGGGCGCGCTGTCGCAAGATATTGCGTCGGTCATGGTTGCTGCCGGTGCCATCACGGTGTTCTTGATGCCGTTGCTCGCGCAGCTCTTCTACCGCGTGGTCGACGCCGCGCCGGTCGCCGCCGTGGCAGAAGTTGCCGAGCATCCATCCGATGCGCTCGACATCCTGCGCGCCCATCACGATTTGGCGAGCCTGCTCGCACGTGAGCACGAGCTGCTGACTTCGCATGGCCATGGTCGCGTATTCGAGGGCTTGCCTACGCTCGATACGATTGCCGAGCGTCTTTCCGCCGAGGCGGCGAGCGGCCACATCGATGCCCGCATCGTGGACGCGGCGCATCTTCTTGCCGATAAGACCTATGGTGATGAGGTCGACCCGTCCGAGCTGACCCCGCGCGAGCGTCGCCGCCTGGAGCGCGCCAAGCTCGCCGTGCGCGAATACCGCCGCCGCATGCTGGAGCTCTATGCAAGAGAAGAAGCCGAGGACGACGACGGCAAGTAGTCGATACTCTCTCGGGGAAGCCGCGTCCCGCTTTGAAGGCTCGGAACGGGATGTGGTTTCCGAAACGGGGGCCGTTGGGAAACTGTGTCCCGGAATGGGCGCTCAGAGTGGGATGCAGTTTCCGCGAGAGACCCGTTGCGGAAACGGTATCCCAGAATCGGCGTTCAAAACGGGGCGCTCTTTCCGAAACATGGCCCTGAGGGAAGCTGCGTCCCGGTCTGAGTCGGGACTGCGGGACACAGCTTCCCTTTCAAACAGAAGAAGGCGCGCTGCCTGCAGTTGATGCAGACGGCGCGCCTTCTTTGTTGGACTATGTTGAGGCTGGGAGCTGAGGCTTGTGGTCCCTTAAGAGCGGGCGGCTCCGTCGACGGGGAGCACGGCGCCCGTGACGTAGGAGGACATGTCGCTCGCCAGGAAAACAAAGGCGTTGGCGACATCCTCGGGCTCGCCCATGCGACCCAGCGGAATGGTGGCGACGATGGGCTTAATAACCTCTTCGGGCAGGTTGGCGACCATATCGGTCTTGGTTACGCCAGGCGCGACGGCGTTGACGCGGATGCCCATGGGGGCGAGCTCGCGCGAGAGCGACTGGACCATACCGTTGACGGCAAACTTGGACGTGGGATAGCCAACGCCGGAGGGCTGACCGTACTTGGCGACCATCGAACTCGTGGTGGTGATGGTGCCGCCATGACCTGCCTCGGTCATGATCTTGGCGGCTGCCTGGTGGCCATTAAAGACGGCGACGACGTTGAGGTCCATAACCTTAGCGAACTCCTCGGCCGTGTAGTCCAAAAGGGGTGAGCGCTGGGAGATGCCGGCATTGTTGACGACTGTATCCAAACCGCCCATATCGGCTGCAGCCTGGGTAAAGGCCTCGGTCACGGCCTCGAGCGAGGTGAGGTCGCAGGAGCGGCCCCAGACCTTGGCGTCGGGATAGGCGGCCGCCAACTTCTCAACGGCCGCGTCGGCAGTCTCCTGGCGTGAGCCAAAGACGGTGACGGCAGCGCCTTCCTCGATAAAACGGCAGGCGATCGCATAGCCGATACCGCGCGTGCCTCCGGTGATGATTGCTTTCTTGCCCTCGAGCAACATGGTGCTTCCTCTCATCGCGGGCGGACATACGCAGCTCAGCGTAGCGGTAGCCGGAATCGGCCGCGTTTGCATATCGGTGAACGGTAGCCCGCGTTACCGATGAGCGGCTCGCGCAAATATGCTCTGCCGTTGTGCTTACGGCAGGTGACAAAAGGGCTCCCGTCCTACATCGGACGGGAGCCCTCAAGGCGCGTATTGCTAGGCGAGCGTTGGGCTAGTTCGCCATAACGCCTTCGGTCCAGGCCTCAACGTCCTCGATGCGCAGGACGTTGGCGACCTCGGCCACGCAGTCGACGCTGGCAAGTTCGGCGGCGGCAGCCTGGACGTCCTTCTCGAGTGCGCGGTGCGTCAAGAAGATGACCGAGCAGGCATCGCTGACGCCCGACTTGCCGTCCTCGACCTGGTTGATGAGCGAGATCGAGATGTTGTGCTTGGCAAAGATGTCGACCGTCTCGGACAGGGCACCTACGCGGTCGGCGACCTTCAGGCGCACATAGTACTTGGTCTGGAGTTCGTCCATGGGCTTAAAGGCGAGGTTGTGACCGTAGGGCTCAATCTCGGGCAGCGGAGCCACGCCGCGGCTGATCTGCTCGGAGAGCGATAGGATATCGCCCACGACGGCGCTCGCGGTGGGGAAGGAGCCTGCGCCAGCGCCGTAGAACATGGTCTCGCCCACGGCGTCACCCACCACGTAGACGGCGTTCATGGCGCCGTTGACCTTGGCGAGCATATGGTCTGCCGGGATGAGCGTGGGATGCACGCGGACGTCGACGCCGGCGTCGGTGTTGCGTGCGATGCCCAGCAGCTTGATGGTGTAGCCGAGCTCGCGGGCCTGGGCGATGTCCTCGGCGCCGATGGTACGGATACCCTGTTGGTAGACATCGTCGGTGGTCACGCGGGTGCCAAAGCCGATGGAAGCGAGGATTGCCGTCTTGCTGGCGGCGTCGAAGCCGTCGACGTCGGCGGACGGGTCGGCCTCGGCATAGCCCTTGGCCTGCGCGTCGGCAAGCACATCGGCGTAATCGGCGCCCTCGGCGTCCATGCGCGACAGGATATAGTTGGTGGTACCGTTGAGAATGCCGGCGATGGTCAGGATCTTGTTGCCCACCAGGTCGTGCTCGAGCGTGCTGACAATGGGGATGCCACCGCCGCAGCTGGCCTCGCACTTAATCTGCACGCCGCACGCGCGCGCCTTCTCGGCGAGCGTCTCGACATGACGGCCCAGCAGGGCCTTGTTGGCAGAGACGACATGCTTGCCGTTCTCGAAGGCGGTGGTGAAGATTTCGGTCGCGGGGTGCTCGCCGCCGATGAGCTCGACGACGATATCGACGGCGGGGTCGGTGACGACGTCGTGCCAGTCGCTCGTAAAGGCCTCGCGCTCAATACCGGCGGCTTCGGCCTGCTCCCAGGCAAGCGCGCAGGCGCGGGTCAGCTTAAGGTCGATGCCGTAGGCTGCCAGGTACTCATCGTGGTGGCTCTTGATCAGACGGGCCACGCCGCCGCCGACGGTTCCCAGACCGATGAGGCCGACGTTCACGGTGCGCAGGGGTTCGCTCATAGATAGCTCCTTCGTGCATCTTATGGATGGATTAACCGCTTAAAGGTTGAGTGCATTCTAGCGTGAACCGAGGGCGCGTGCTCGCCAGGCAACAGGAGTCGCACAAAACGGCACCCCCGAAACGCTGCGGAAACATTGGAAACATGCTCGCTACAAACGGAACTCCGTAACAAACTGTCAACGTTTGCGCCATAAGGTTTGCTCCGTACCGCAAGACGGCCGCGCTGCGGCCAGCGAAAAAAGGGGGACACCATGTTTAGCATCAACAACGTACTTAACCGCAGGAGTTTCCTTGTCGGAGCCACGCTTATTTTTGCCCCGATCTATTACACCCCAGCGTCCGTTTTGCTCAAGAACGCCAAGGACATGAGCTACGACATGACACTAATGGGTGTCGACGGCATGGACAGCCTATGTGATCCAGGACGGCAAGTACATCGCTTCCTAAGTGCGCATAAAGCACGACCGGTGAGGCTGTTTTATTCAGGGCAGGGACGCCTGTAACAGAATGGAAACATTACTTTTACATAATAAAGTGGCTAAACTGCATAAAACAATAGAAATACGCATAATTATGGATAAATGAACAAATCCAAAGAAAAGTTAAAATAATCGCCACTTTTCTCAACTAAAGCGTCTACTATTTTGCGAACGCCGAACACGGCGAAGGATGGCCTGTCGGGTAACCGAAACCCGACGAGATTTGAGAGGAGAGCCGCATGTCGAGCCTCACCGGTAAGTCATTGAACCCTGTTATGAATCGCAGGAGCGTTATCGCGAGCGCAGCAGGTCTGGGGGCGATGTCCATTCTAGCTGGCTGCTCCTCCAACGGCGGCGACAGCGGTTCCGCTTCGGGCGACGCTTCGTTTAAGATCGGCACCATCGGCCCGCTGACCGGCGCCAACGCGTCCTACGGCAAGTCCGTTACCCAGGGTGTCGAGCTTGGCTGCAAGGATTTCTCGACCAAGGAGCTGCCGCTTGCCAGCAAGGCCGAGGATGACCAGGCCGATGGCGAGAAGGCCGTCAACGCCTTCAACACCCTGCTCGACTGGGGCATGCAGGCCCTCGTCGGCCCGACCACCACGGGTGCGTCGGTTGCCGTTGCCGCCGAGTGCGGTAACGACCCCAAGACGTTCATGATCACCCCGTCCGCGTCCTCCGAGGACGTCACCGACGGCAAGGATTGCGTCTTCCAGGTTTGCTTCACCGACCCCAACCAGGGTGTCAACGCTGCCAAGTTCCTGGCGCAGAAGTATGCGGACGAGAAGTTCGTGCTGTTCTATAACTCCGGCGACGCCTATTCTTCGGGCATCGCAGATTCCTTTAAGGCCCAGGCCGCTGAGTCCAAGCTCGAGATTGTTGACGAGGAGACCTTTAAGGACGACTCCGCCACGAGCTTTACCAACCAGCTGACCAAGGCCAAGCAGGCCGGCGCCACCATGATCTTTGCGCCGATCTACTACACGCCGGCGTCCGTCCTGCTCAAGAACGCCAAGGACATGGGCTACGACGTCAAGATGATGGGCTGCGACGGCATGGACGGCATCCTGGGCGTTGAGGGCTTCGATACCTCTCTTGCCGAGGGTCTGCTGCTCATGACCCCGTTCTCCGCCGACGACGAGAAGAACGCCGACTTCGTCAACGCTTACAAGGATAAGTACGGCGATACTCCCGACCAGTTTGCCGCCGACGCCTACGACGGCGTGCACGCGGTGGCCGAGGCCGTCAAGGAGGCCGGTCTTGGTGTCGACGCCGACCCGACCGAGGTCGCCGAGAAGCTGTCCAAGGCTATGCTCAAGATTACCGTTGACGGTCTGACCGGCAAGCTCACCTGGAACGATAAGGGTCAGGTCCAGAAGGAGCCCACGGCGTACGTCATCACCGACGGCAAGTACGTACAGGCCTAATTGGCCGCCTTACATAGAGCGGTTTTGATCCCAAGCAGGGGAGGTTTTGGCCTTCCCTGCTTGCTTGGTATCTAGGGACGATGTAACGTCCCTGTTTCATACATTAACTGGAAACCTATTCGAAAGGGGGATGTGGAACATGACGGTCTTTATCCAATACCTGGTCAACGGCCTGTCCATGGGCAGCGTCTACGCCATCATCGCGTTGGGCTACACCATGGTCTACGGTATCGCCAAGATGCTCAACTTCGCTCACGGCGATGTCATCATGGTCGGTGCCTATGTCTCGTTCTGCGCCACGTCGTATCTCGGCCTCCCGGGCTGGGCATCTGTAGTTCTCTCTTGTGTGGTCTGCACGGTTCTCGGTGTTCTCATTGAGGGCCTGGCCTATAAGCCGCTGCGCCAAGCAGGCCCGCTGGCCGTTCTGATCACGGCCATCGGCGTGTCTTACTTCCTGCAGAACGCCGCGCAGCTTCTGTGGGGCGCCACGCCCAAGAACTTCACTTCGCTCGTCACCTTCCCGGTGCCGGAGTTCTTGGCCAAGTTTAACGTAAGCGCCGTCTCGCTCGTCACCATCGTCGCCTGCCTGGTTATCATGGCCGGCCTGATGTTCTTTACAGGTAAGACCAAGATGGGCAAGGCCATGCGCGCTGTGTCCGAGGACAAGGCCGCCGCTCAGCTCATGGGCATCAACGTCAACCGCACCATCTCGATGACGTTCGCCATCGGCTCCGCCCTCGCTGCCATCGCCGGCGTGCTCCTGTGCTCCTACTCGCCGGTGTTGCAGCCCACCACGGGCGCCATGCCTGGCATCAAGGCCTTCGACGCTGCCGTTTTCGGCGGCATCGGTTCCATCCCCGGTGCCTTTGTCGGTGGTATTCTCATCGGCATCATCGAGGCGATGGCGCAGGCTTACATTTCCACGAGCCTTGCCAACTCCATCGTCTTTGGTGTTTTGATCATCGTCCTGCTCGTCAAGCCTGCCGGCCTCTTGGGCAAGTACGTCCCCGAGAAGGTGTAGGTGAGCGTTATGAAGTTTCTTAAAGACAAGCAGACGCGTCACGACTTTGTCACGTACGCCATGTGCGTTGTGGCGTTCGCCATCGTGTTCTTTATGCAGTCCAACCACATGATCCCGCGCATGATCGCCGGTCAGCTGGTTCCCATCACGGCCTATATCGTCATGGCCATCTCCCTTAACCTCGTCGTCGGCATCGCGGGCGACTTGTCGCTGGGCCACGCGGGCTTTATGAGCGTCGGTGCCTATACGGGCATCGTCACTGCCGTCGCGCTGGAGAGCACCGTTCCGTCCGATCCGATGCGTCTGATCATCAGCATTGTGGTCGGCGCTATCGCCGCTGCCATCTTGGGCTTCTTGATCGGTATCCCGGTCCTGCGCCTGAGCGGCGACTATCTGGCCATTGTGACCCTGGCTTTTGGCGAGATCATCAAAGAGGTCGTCACCTGCCTCATTGTGGGCGTCGATTCCCGCGGCCTGCATGTGATCTTTAACATCACGGGTAACTCTACGATCGACGACCTGCACCTGCTCGAGGACGGCACCGCCATCATCAAGGGCGCGCAGGGCGCATCGGGCGTGTCGACCTATTCGACCTTCCTTGCCGGCGCAATCCTGGTTATGGTCGCGCTCGTGATTGTGCTCAACCTGGTTCGCAGCCGTACCGGCCGTGCCATTATGGCCGTGCGCGATAACAAGATTGCAGCCGAGTCCGTAGGCATCTCCGTCACCGAGTATCGCATGATTGCCTTCGTGGTTTCCGCTGCCCTCGCCGGTGCTGCCGGAGCTCTCTTCGGCGGTAACTTCTCGCAGCTCTCCGCCACCAAGTTCGACTTCAACACGTCCATCCTCATTCTGGTGTTCGTGGTCCTGGGCGGCCTGGGCAACATGCGCGGTTCCGTCATCGCGGCGGCGTTGCTCACGGTGCTTCCCGAGCTGCTCCGTCAGTTCTCGGACTACCGCATGCTCATCTACGCCATCGTGCTGATCCTGGTCATGATTTTTACCAACAACCCGCAGCTCAAGGCGTTCTTCGGTCGCGTCAAGGACCGCTTTGCTTCCAAGAAGGAGGTGGCAGCCGATGCCCAGTAAATTTGAGTTCAAGAAGGGCAAGATGGTCCCGTATCCTTCTGGCGCCATCGTTCCCGACCGCGACCTGGGCGAGCGCCCTGCACTCGAGTGCATCCACCTGGGCATTGAGTTCGGTGGCCTTAAGGCAGTCGACGACTTTAGCCTGACTATCGGCAAGACCGAGATCGCCGGTTTGATCGGCCCCAACGGTGCCGGCAAGACCACGGTCTTCAACCTGCTCACCAAGGTATACCAGCCCACGCACGGCACCATCCTGCTCGACGGTGAGGACACCTCGGGCAAGTCCGTCTACCAGGTCAACCGCATGGGTATTGCCCGTACCTTCCAGAACATTCGTCTGTTTAACACCATGACGGTGGAGGATAACGTTAAGGTCGGCCTGCATAACCAGGAGCGTTACTCCGGCTTTGAGGGCGTGCTGCGCCTGCCGACGTATTGGAAGCACGAGAAGGCCGCCCACGAGCGCGCCATGGAGCTGCTGTCCATCTTTGACATGGAGCACTTGGCAAATGAACAGGCCGGCTCGCTTCCCTATGGTGCCCAGCGTCGTCTGGAAATCGTCCGCGCGCTTGCCACCAACCCCAAGCTGCTGCTGCTCGACGAGCCTGCCGCCGGCATGAACCCGTCCGAGACCGCGGAGCTCATGGAGAACATCGTTAAGATTCGCGACACCTTTGGCATTGCCATCATGCTTATCGAGCATGATATGTCGCTCGTTATGAACATCTGCGAGGGCATCTGCGTGCTCAACTTTGGTAAGGTCATCGCCAAGGGCACGGCCGAGGAGATCCAGAACAACGACGCTGTTATCGAGGCATATCTGGGCAAGCAGGATAAGGGGGAGAACTAAATGGCAGAGCCGATGCTTTCCGTCTACAACATCAACGTCTGGTACGGCGCCATCCACGCCATCAAGGACATCTCCTTTAACGTCAACGAGGGTGAGATCGTGGCCTTGATCGGTGCCAACGGAGCCGGTAAGTCCACGACGCTTAAAACCGTCTCGGGCCTGCTGCGCTCCAAGACCGGCTCCATCAAGTTTATGGGCGAGGACATTACCCATACGCCCGCCGATAAGCTGGTGGGTAAGGGCCTGGCTCAGGTCCCCGAGGGCCGTCGCGCCTTTTTGCAGATGACGGTCGAGGAGAACCTGGAGATGGGCGCCTATACACAGCCCAAGTCCACGGTTGATCCGGGCCTGGAGCGCGTCTACGAGCAGTTCCCGCGCCTTAAGGAGCGCCGTCGACAGGTCGCCGGTACCCTTTCGGGCGGCGAGCAGCAGATGCTCGTTATGGGTCGCGCTCTTATGAGTAACCCTAAGCTGCTCATGCTTGATGAGCCCTCTATGGGCTTGGCACCGATTCTGATTGAGCAGATCTTCCAGATCGTCGAGGATCTGCATAAGGCCGGAACCACGGTGCTCCTGGTCGAGCAAAACGCGCAGATGGCGCTTTCCATCGCCACGCGCGGCTACGTGCTCGAGACCGGCAAGATCACCATGACCGGTACCGGCCAAGAGCTCCTGCACGACGATAACGTCCGCAAAGCCTACCTCGGAGGCTAACCCACCTAACAAAAGGGGCGCTGACTATCTCAGTCAGCGCCCCTTTTTAGTTGCGGTGAAATAGGGACTGAATACGGGCTCCAGAGGCCAAAAGAGTCCCTATTCCACCGCAACTTCATGGGGATGTGTGACAATGCCCGTCGGAAAACATCTGCTGTCTTTGGGGGTCTATCTATGCTGTACGAGTTTTGTGCCGAGAACTTTGAGCGGGTGCCGGCGGCTATCGATGCCGGTGCAAGGCGCGTCGAGCTGTGCGACAACCTTGCCGTCGGTGGTACCACGCCCTCGGCTGGCGTTATCAGCGCTACGGTCGGCTATGCTCACGAGCATGACGCGCGAGTGATGTGCATGATTCGCCCGCGTGGCGGTGACTTTCATTACAACCAGGACGAGCTGCGCATGATGGAGATGGACCTGGGCCTTGCCGTGAGCGCCGGCGTTGACGGCTTGGTCTTTGGCTGCTGCAAGCCCTGCGCTGGCGGATGGGCGCTCGACGAGCTTACGCTTGGTGCCCTCGTGATGGCCGCGGGCTGCGCGACCGAGGAGTGCAAGCGCGGGCCCATCGATATTACCTTCCACATGGCCTTCGACCAGCTCTCGCCCGAGGCTCAGCTCGATGCCGTCGACACACTCGCCGACTGCGGTATCACGCGCATCCTGACGCATGGTGGCGCTGCCGGAACGCCGATCGAGGACAACCTGGAGCACCTGTCGCGTCTTATCGAGTATGCGGGCGACCGCCTGACCATCCTTCCCGGCGGTGGCATTTCTACGGCCAACCGCGATACCGTGGCGGCGGCACTGGGCGTCTCCGAGCTCCATGGCACCAAGATCGTGCCGCTGGAGGTATAACCCGTGGCGCTGGTATTTGACGTTCGGCAGGCGAGCGGTAAGCCCGACGACAACCGCCGCCCCGGCACCGCGTGCCCCTTTTGCGATACCGAGGAACTCGCCAATATCATCCGGCGCGACGGTGACTGCATCTGGCTCGAGAATAAGTTTAAGACCTTGCGGGCCACTCGCCAGACCGTATTGATTGAGTCGTCCGACCACGACGCCGACCTGGTGACCTATGCGCCGGACGAGCTGCATCATGTTATGCGGTTTGCTCTGGATTGCTGGCAGCGGATGATTGACTCCCGACAGTATCGCAGCGTTCTCATGTACAAGAACAAGGGTCCGCTCTCGGGCGGTAGTCTCGTTCATCCGCACATGCAGATTGTGGGTTTGGAGCAGGAAAACGGTTATGCTTCGCTGACTTCCGCCAATTTCGAAGGCATAAATGTCTGGCAACAGGAGAGAATCTCGGTCAACATCTCAACCGAACCGATTATGGGGTTCTTTGAGGTCAATGTTTCAGCCCCGCAGGGAATCGCCGCCAGCGATGACACGAGAGACCAAGCCGAGGCGGATCTCTTCGCCGATGCGATCCAGGTAGCTCTGCGCTATATCCTGAACGAGCACCACGGTGGTCGCGCAGAGTCGTACAACCTGTTCTTCTATCACCTGGGCGGTCGGACCATTGCCAAGGCGCTGCCGCGTTGGGTGGTTTCGCCCTACTTTGTCGGCTATCGTTTGGCCCAGGTCAATGCTGAGACCACGCTCGATGTCGATGCTGAGCGCCTGCGTGCGCATCTGGAAACGCTCGTATAGTAAGACTAACACCCGCGTAATGCGGACAGTCTAGCGTCCCATGGCGTCGCGGCCGGCCTCGACCCGCTTGCGCTGGGCGGCGCGCTCCTCGCCGGTCAGACGCTCAAAGAAGTGCCCGATAAACGAGGCGAGTACCTGCTGAAACAACGTTCCACACATGACGGGAAACACGACTTCGCCCGGAAAGTATTGCGTGGCGATGACGGCGCCCGAAGAGATGTTACGCATGCCGCAGGTAAAGCACATGGTAGTCGTCTCGCTATATGGCAGATGCAGCGCACGGGCGACCAGAAAACCGACGACAAAGCCGCTGATGGCGAAGGTCAAAATAAAGAGGGCGACTTCCAGGCGCACCGCGTTCATGTGCAGCACGTACTCGCTCATGGCGGTGGAGTTGGAGGCGATAACGCCCATCATCATGAATTTGCAGGCGGGCGAGAGCGCGGGGGAGAGCTTCTCGTGTCCCCATCCACGCGTGAGCTCGTTGATCACGATGCCGAGCACGGCGGGGATGGCGATCATAAAGGCCATGTCTTGCATCATGCTCGGCACATCGATCGAGATGGTGGCACCCAGCAAGAGCTTAAGCGTGAGCGGAATCGTCACAGGGGAGATAACCGAGGACGTCAGGATGATGGTGAGCGCGAGCGGGCCGTTGCCGCCGAACATGCTGATCCACATAAAAGCGGTGACGGCCACGGGCACGCTGTACTCGAGCACGATGCCGCAGACAAGGTTGGGGTTGGAGCCAAAGAAGAGTGACCCCATGGCATACGCCGCGATGGGAATAAGCACCGCCGAGACCAGCAACGCCAGAATCAGGTGCAGCGGACGGTGGAACACCTCGGCTACCTGGTGAAAGGTGTTGCTGAGCGCGCCCTGAAACGTCATAAAGGCGAAGAGGGCGGGAACAATGGGCTTGAGCACGCCGATCTGCTGGGGAAAGAGCACGCCGAGCGCCACGCAAATCGGAACGATGATCTGCATATGCCCCGCGAGGAACTTTCCCAGTCCAGCCCATTGCTTCATATGTCCCGTGACTCCCTTTATCCGCGAACTCGTTTGTATGGATATGCTAGACGCTCGTATGCGTCCGTGCGGCTGAAACGCTCGATTATTTCGAGGCCATTACCGCCATCGTTTGCCGAAACCGCGGCGCACCGCGGCGTTTTGCGTCCGCGCTGCACGGTATAATAAAACCGTTCAACAGATCTGCCTGCCGAAGCGGGCATACACAGAGGACTCATCGCTATGAACCGTGAGAGGTATCGCGGCGACCTGCCCCTATCAGGGGTGGGTGCCTATGTCATCGCTTAAGACGACGCATCGCTGGGCGGTCGCTCAGCAAAACCCCGAGCTCGAAAAGGAGCTTTCGGCTGGTCTGGGCATTCCCGGGCTGGTGGCGCGCATTATGGTCGCGCACGGCATTGACTCCATCAAAGAGGGCCAATTGTTTTTGACGCCTTCGCTCGATCGCGACTGGGCCGACCCACTCATTATCCCGGGCATGTCGGTCGTTGCCGACCGCGTCGAGCGTGCTATTCGCAACCACGAGCACATTGCAGTCTTTGGCGATTTTGACGTTGACGGTATTACGTCGACCTGCCTGTTGACCGAGGCGCTGCGCACGTTTGGCGCCGATGTCACGCCGTTTATTCCGCACCGCTTTGATGAGGGCTACGGTCTTTCGCGCGCGGCACTCGACCGCGTTAACGAGCTCGCTCGCCCCCAGCTGATCGTGACCGTCGATAACGGCATTGCCGCCAAGGAAGAGGTTTCCTATTTGGAGGACCTGGGGATCGATTTGGTGGTCACGGACCATCACGAGCCCTCCGACCAGGTGCCGCAGGGTGTGCCCCTGACCGACCCCAAGCTCGAGGACGAGGGCCCCTCGCGCGAGCTTGCCGGTGCTGGTGTGGCGCTCAAGCTGGTGCAAGTCCTGGGTGAGCGCCTGGGTAAGCCGTCGTATTGGCGTTCGCTAATCGAGGTCGCGGCGCTGGGCACCGTGTCCGACATGATGCCGCTCACGCCCGAGAACCGCGCGCTGGTTGCCGAGGGCATCCAGCAGATGCGCGTAACCGCTCGCCCCGGCTATATCGCGCTTGCCGCGCTTGCCAAGGCGGACCTTTCGAGCATTACGGCGGATGGCCTGTCATTCTCGCTCATTCCCCGCTTAAACGCTGCCGGCCGCATGGCCGATCCCAAGCTGGCGCTCGACCTGCTGCTTGCCCGCAATCCCATCGAAGCAAGCGCGCTGGCGGCTGAGCTCGAGGAAATCAACCGCCAGCGCCGTGAGATCGAGGCGGAGCTCACGCGCGATGCCATGGCAAAGGTCGAGGAGACCTATGACGGCGGGCGCGCGATCGTTGTGGGCGGCGAAGGCTGGCACGAGGGCGTCAAGGGCATCGTGGCAAGCCGTCTGACCAACCGCTATCACGTGCCGGCGCTGCTGTTCTCGATCGAGGACGGTATCGCGCGCGGCTCTGGTCGCTCGGTGGGCAAAGTTAACCTGTTTGACGCCGTCGAGCGCTGTTCCGACCTGCTGATTCGTCGCGGCGGACATGCCGGTGCGGTGGGTGTGACCATCGAGGCATCCAAGCTCGATGAATTCCGTCGTCGCCTTTCCGCCGTGCTATCGGAGATTCCCGCTGAGGACTTTGAAGACATCGACGAGGTTGCCGCCACGGTCGACCTTTCCGAGCTGAATATCGAGACTATAGAGCAGATTTCCCGTCTTGAGCCGTTTGGCCAGGGCAACAAGGTGCCGCTGCTGGCCGCCGAGGGCGTGACGATGTGCGATCGCGCCGTGGTGGGCAAAACCGGCGAGCACATGCGCTTTGTGGCGACCGATGGCGCCGCGAGCGTGCCGGCCATCATGTTCCGCGTGCCGCAAATCGATAAGCTCATCAACTGCGATAGCGCTGTCGACTTGGTGTTCGAGGCCGTTGCCGAGCATTGGCAGGGGCGTGTGAAGCCCAAGCTCATGATCAAGGATGTTCTGGTCCGCGATACCACGCTGCCCGGCGTCGACGATCCGGCATGCGAGCTTCGTCGTGGCGTGCAGCCGGCGGATTCTGGCCTGCGCCTGGAGTCGCGCAAGCGCGAGACGCTCGCCCAGCTTTCCTATACCGAGCTCACGCGCTCGCTTATCCATAGCTTTATCGGCTCGAACCAGCCGCACCGCGCGCAGGTCGAGGCGCTCGATGCCCTGGCCGATCACCAAAGTGTTCTGGCCGTTATGGGAACGGGGCGCGGCAAGTCGCTCATCTTCCATGTACATGCCGCGCGTGAGGCGGTGCTTCGCGGACGTGCGAGCATCTTTGTCTATCCGCTGCGTGCGCTTGTTGCCGACCAGGCCTATCACCTCTCGTCGACGATGGCATCGCTTGGCATTGGCGTTGGCGTGCTGACCGGCGAGACCGTGGAGGCGGCGCGCGATGACGTGTTTGCCGGCTTGGCTTCGGGCCGTACCGGCATCGTGCTCACGACGCCCGAGTTCCTGTCCATTCACCGCGACCGCTTTGCGCGTTCGGGGCGCATCGGTTTTGTCGTTATCGATGAGGCGCACCACGCTGGCCTTGCCAAGGGCGGCGACCGCAGCGCCTATCTCGACATGCCCGATATCCTCAAAGCCCTGGGCGACCCGGTCGTTATGGCCGCGACGGCCACCGCGACGGCTCCGGTCGTGGCCGAGCTTGCCCGCATGCTTCCGATCACTCACACGGTGGTCGACGAGACGGTGCGCGAGAACCTGCAGCTCGAGGACGACCGTGATCTTGCAAGTCGCGAGAACCGTTTGGTGTCGATCGTGGCGACGGGGGAGAAGACCGTCATTTACGTCAATTCGCGCGACCAGTCCGTGGCGCTCGCCAAGACACTACGCAAACGCGTTCCCGACTGTGCGACCCGTATCGCGTTCTATAACGCTGGCCTTACGCGCACCGACCGCCATCGCGTAGAGGAGGCGTTTCGAGACGGCAGCCTCAGCTGCATCGTCTCGACATCCGCCTTTGGCGAGGGCGTCAACCTTCCCGATATTCGCCATGTCGTGCTCTATCACATGCCGTTTGGCGGCATTGAGTTTAACCAGATGAGCGGCCGCGCCGGTCGCGATGGCCAACCCGCCGTGATCCATCTACTCTATTCGTCGCGTGACGCCCGTATTAACGAGCGCCTACTCGACTGCTATGCGCCCGAGCGCGACGAGCTCGTCACGCTCTATCGCGCGCTGCAGACCATGTGGCGCTCCAACCGCGGCAAGACCGGGGACGATTTCTTTAGCGCGAGCGATATCGACATCTGTCTCTTATACACATCTGACGCTGCCGACGACTTAATAGGTGTAGATC
>UQIQ01000045.1 GCA_900541185.1 uncultured Collinsella sp. | reverse complement strand
TCAACGATATGGCACCGTGGGGACACATGTATGTCAATCCTGGTCTAACAGAGCCTTTTTTAATCCCCGTCCCAGAAAAATCCCAGAAAAATCATCGGCAAACGCGCTACTTTGCACTGGTAAGAACGCCGGTGGTGTCGAACGCCGGGGTGAAGCTCTCGTCCACTGCGCCGCCTTCTTGCCAGAACATCGTCGTAAAGCCCAAGTCGTCGGCATGGTCGAGCGCCTGCTCGTACTCCTCGCGCGTCACGGCGCGCGCCAACTCGCCGCCTTGCTCACGCATGAGCGCATTGGGGGTGTACTGGTTCATGACCGAAATCGGCACGTTGCCCACCGTCTGCCACACCAGATCCAGCACGCGACATGAATCGTCTGCATGTCCCGGCAGTACCAGATGGCGCACAATGATGCCGCGCTTCATGAGCCCGTCCTCGTCCACCATCTCTCCCCCGCGGCGCTCGATCTCGCGCGCCATCTGAGCCAGGCCCGACACGGCCACGCGCGGGTAATCCTTAATATGAGAAAGCGACTGCGCAAGCCCCGCATCGGCATATTTAAAGTCGGTAAGCCACACATCGACCAGATCGCCGAGCGCCGCCACGGCACTCGCCCGCTCATAGCCGCTCGTGTTGTAGACGATCGGGATGTCCAGCCCGCGCTCCCGCGCTGCGGCAATCGCGGACGGCAGCAGGTGAGCATAATGCGTCGCAGTCACCAGGTTGATGTTGTTGGCACCCTGGTCCTGCAGCTCCAGCATAATCTCGACCAAACGCTGGGGCGTAATCTCAAGACCGAAATTGCCCGTCGAGATCTCGTGGTTTTGGCAGTAGACGCATTTGAGCGAGCAGCCGCTAAAGAAAATCGTGCCCGAGCCAGCCTCGCCCGAAATGGGCGGCTCCTCCCACATATGGAGCGCCGCGCGGGCCACCTTAAGCGTGTTGTCGGCGCCGCACACGCCATGCGCGCCCTCGTCGCGTGCCGCGCCGCAACGGCGTGGACACAAATGGCAGGCGGGCGAAAAAAGTTCGGTCAACGACGTCGGCATAAAAACATGCTCCAAAACAACGATTCAGCAGCTCAAACGTAAAGGCCTGGACCACACAGACGGCTCCAAGCCCAAGGCGCCGTAATCGTCCGACACAAATTTTGTAATGTCAAGACTGGAATCAACAAAGTGCCGCTTTATGATGTAGGTATTCCGCCCCCCGCGGAGCAACTGGGTGAACCGTCGCGTTTATTTAGGGAGCCCACACAGTCGTACTTAGTACAGGTATCCTTCGTTGTTAAGGACGCTGGAACGGTCGATGAGGGCACCCACCTGTTTTAGGTGGGTTCATTTTCGTAACGTGGGGGGTGGTTTTCTTTTGCCGATTTTGCCAAAAATTGCCATCGCAGATCCCGTATGACACCCAACGGCACTCGGCAGACCCCCGTCAACATTCCAATATCTGGTAAGCGCGTGATAATCGCACGGCGCAAACCCCCGCACCCCCTCGGTCGAGTATCATGGGTCAGCTATGCCCTTTTGCGCGTAGCGTCCTTTGACCTTTTCCTTCGACGCTTGGCGGTTTTTCGATTCATGGCTTCCTCCACGAGCTTCATACCGTACCTTTGCGTGGCGGTCGCAGCTTTTATCACGACCTTCCTTGCGGTGCCCCTGGTCAAGCGCCTGGCAATCAAGCTCGACGCCGTCGACTATCCTTCCAAGCGCCGCATCAACACTAAACCCATCCCGCGCATGGGCGGCACGGCGGTCTTTTTGGGCCTCGTCGTCGCCTGCATTGTGCAGATCCTAGGCACCTGGTACCTGGGCTGGCCGCCCGTTTTGGTGCCTCATCCCCTCTTGCACATCAGCTACCCCTTACTGGCGCTTTCTTTTACCGTCATCTTTGCGACCGGCGCAATCGACGACGTCTACCAGCTCAAGCCCAAGCAAAAGCTGACAGGTCAGGTCCTCGCCGCGCTCATCGCCTGCGTGGGCGGCCTGCGCATCGGCGTCATCGTCAACCCGTTTGCCCCTGGCGATATCATGCTTGGCTGGCTCGCCTACCCCATCACCGTGATCTACCTGGTGGCGTTCACCAACATCATCAACCTCATCGACGGCCTCGACGGCCTGGCCACGGGCATTTGCGGCATCGCATCGTTCACCATGTTCACGATGGCCATGCTTTCGGGCCGTATCGACGCCGCCGCGCTCTCCATCGCGCTCTTTGGCTCGTGCGTGGCTTTTCTGCATTACAACTTCAACCCTGCGAGCATCTTCTTGGGCGACTCGGGGTCGCTGCTGTTGGGCTTCGCCTTGGGCTCCATCTCGCTGCTCAACGTGAGCCGCACCGCCGCGCTCACCTCACTCATCATCCCGCTCATCGTGGCAGGCGTGCCCATCATCGACACGTTCAGCGCCATCGTGCGTCGCAAGCGCGCCCACATTAGCATCGGACAGGCCGACAAGGGCCACATCCACCACCGCCTCATTCAGGAGGGTTACAACCAAAAGCAGGCCGTGCTGCTCATCTACGCCTGGTGCATCATGCTTTCGGCCGGCGCCGCCGCGATCAATCAGGTCGAGGTGCCCACGCGCGTGCTCATCTTTGTCGTGCTCGCCATTGGCTCGGCGGCCTTCGCCAAGCACCTGCACCTGTTTGAGCCCGTCTTGCGCCACCATTACAACAAGCGCACACACGAGGACGAGCTGGTAACCCCCGACGACCCCGCCTTTAAACAGGAGGAACAGGCAGCCGAGGAGCGCAAGGAGGAGCGCCGCCACAGGCGCTAGGTTTTATTGCCGAGGAAGTGACTCTTTGCTGCTGGCCGCTCGCGACCGCGTCGCGACCGCCGCATAGCCCTCGCCCTACCGGCACCTCACCCACTTACGCCCCACCCCTTTCAATAAACGCGTTATCATCTTGACCAATACGCATACGTTAGGAGCAATCATGCCAAACGAGAACAGCTACGAAGTCGCGCTGCAAAAGAGCAACGCCATTCGCGAGGGCTTGGCAAAGACGCCCGAGAAGTTCACCATGCTCACCGGCGACCGCCCGACCGGACGCTTGCACTTGGGTCACTACTTCGGCACCCTCAAGGGCCGTGTTGAACTGCAGAACATGGGTGCCAAGACCAACGTGCTCATCGCCGACTACCAGGTCATCACCGACCGCGACACCACCGAGCATATCCAGGACAACGTGTACAACATGGTCATGGACTACCTTGCCTGCGGCATCGACCCCGACAAGACCATGATCTACGCTCACTCCGCCGTGCCCGCCGCGAACCAGCTCATGCTGCCGTTCCTGTCGCTGGTGTCCGAGGCCGAGCTGGCGCGCAACCCTACGGTCAAGGCCGAGATGGAGGCCTCGGGCCACGAGCTCACCGGCCTTCTGCTCACCTACCCGGTGCATCAGGCCTGCGACATCCTGTTCTGCAAGGGCAACGTCGTGCCTGTCGGTCGCGACCAGCTGCCGCACATCGAGCTCACCCGCACCATCGCACGCCGCTTTAACAACCGTTACGGCAAGGTGTTCCCCGAGGTCGACGCGCTTCTGTCCGAGACCCCGCTGCTGCCCGGCCTTGACGGTCGCAAGATGAGCAAGAGCTACGGCAACGCCATCAATATTTCGATGACCGCCGAGGAGACGGCCAAGCGCATCAAGAAGAGCCAGACCGACTCCGAGCGCATGATCACGTTTGATCCCGAGAACCGCCCCGGCGTGTCCGGCCTGCTTTCGACGGCTGCCATCTGCACCGGTCGTTCCGAGGTCGAGATTGCCGAGGAGATCGGCATGGGCGGCTCCGGCCAGCTCAAGAAGTACGTGACCGAGGCCGTCAACGAGTACTTCGCTCCGATCCGTGAGCGTCGCCAGCGCTACGAGAACGACCTGGATTACGTCAAGGACGTGCTGCACGAGGGCAATCGTCGCGCCAACGAGATCGCCGAGCAGACCCTGGCCGAGGTTCAGGACGCCATGGGCATGGTGTACTAGACCGATCTGCTGGCTTGAGCTGTCGATTGTTTTAGGGCGGGCGCTACGGCGTCCGCCTTTTTTGGTGCCCGACCGGTTCGGCTCTGCCCGCTGCACTCCCCCGACAAACAGGAACAGGCCCGCTGGCAGTAAGTTGCCAGCGGGCCTGTTCCCGAAGTACACCGTTGAATCGCACAGAGGGGAGGAATGCGAATCAAACTCAACAGGGCAGGCTTTTTCATCGCCTATTGCCTGCTCTGTTGCTGAAACCAATATAGTTCACCGTGGTTTACTTTCTAGCGTCAATATACACCGCCATACCTTCTCCATAAGTTAGCTCCGGTAAACCTACCAAAAAGGGACAGGTTTGTTTTGGCAGGTTTTATCTGGGGAAACGTCGCAGCGCCAGCGTTCCACCACAAAGGGGACAGGCACCTTTGTGGTGGTTTTGGCCACGGCAGAGCCGCTAGAGCCCTGCTGGCCAGCGACAGGCGGCCAAGTCGACGTGCATGTCGTCCTTAAACGCCACACCCTCCCCTAGCAAAAGCTCACGTTGAGCATCGGGACCGCCAAAAGCAAAACCCTCGCATATGTGCCCGTCGGCAAACACCACACGATGGCAGGGAATCTGACCGGGGCGCGGATTGCTATGCAGGGCATACCCCACGTAACGCGCACTTCGCGGACGACCGGCAAGCAGCGCCACCTGACCATACGTGGCGACCATCCCCTCGGGGATCTGCTCGACCACCTCGTACACCCGCTCAAAAAAGCCCTCAGACGCCATCGCTCGCTCCCCTCTCCGCATTAACAGCATAAAGAAATGATCCCTTGGGGACGGAGGAAAACGGATCATTCGCGGCCTCCGTGCGGTCGATGATCCGTTTTCCTCCGTCCGCAAGGGATCATTTGTTGGCAGGTCGGTTAGTTGGCGGGCTGGAAAAAGGCTACGGCTACGGCGCCGGGACCTACGTGGGTGCCGATGGTGGCACCGATGGTGTGGACGGGCAGCTCGCCCTCGGTGTGGCCAGCCCACAGTGCCGCGCTGTCCTCGATATACTTCTTGAGCACCGCATCCGAAAGACCCGTATAGCCGAGCGCAAGCGGCATGGAAAAGTCGATGCCGCCTGCCTTTTCGACCTTTTGGTTCAGCAGGTTGCGGCCGTTCTTGGAACCGCGCGCCTTGCCCAGCTGCACGATCAGACCGTCCTCGACAGCAACCACGGGCTTTACGTTGAGCAGCGTACCCACGGCGCCGGCAGCAGCAGACAGGCGACCGCCGCGCACCAGGTACTCCAGCGTCTCGAGCAGGCCGATAACCACCACGCGGTCGCGCACGGCCTCGACCGCCGCCGCGATCTGGGCCGCGCTACGGCCCTCGTCCACCAAGCGCAGCGCATACTCAACCAGGATGCGTTCACCCAGGGTGACGTTGTTGCTATCAACCACGTACACATCGCCGCCCGGTGCCTCGGCAAGTGCGGTACGGGCACTCTGATTGGTGCCCGAAAGCTTAGCACCCACGGTAATAATCACAGCCTCATCGCCGGCCTCACGCGCCTCGGCAATAGCCTGCGAAAACGCGTACGGGTTGACCTGGCCGGTCTTGGGCAGCTCATCGCGCTCCACGAGCATCTCGTAAAAGCGCTGGTGATCGATGTCGACGCCATCCATGTACACATCGGTGCCAAAGGTGACGGACAGCGGCAGAACACGCAGAGCGGGGTGCTCAGCCGGCGACATATCGCTTGCGGAATCGGTAATAATACGAATGGACATAGCGAATCCTTTCTTGCGCAGGTCACGCGCGGGGAATTTTGACAGCAATGCCCCGGCACGGTATACGCGCTCAAACGGGACTATGCAGTTGTTAATGGAAAGTAAATGCCTGGGCGGCCTTAGATCTCGCGCAGGGTGTTGAGAATCGTACGCAGCGACGCATACATCTGCTCGCGCTGCTCCACGCCCATGGCCTTACCGGTGGTGTCGAGCACGTCGTGGATGATGCGGTCGGCCTCGTTCATGCTCTCGCCACCCAGCGTGGTCAGGCGAACCGGAGCGCGGTACTTAACGGCAGCATCGCCCGAGTCATCAACCTCAACAAAGCCGCCCTCCTCCAGGTGCGACAGCGTGCGCGAAACGGCAGCGCGCGTCACGCCGGCCACGCGAGCCAGGTCGGCGCCGGTCATACCATCCTTGCTGCGCTCCAGGTAGTACAGGCACATGACGTCAGAGCCCTTGAGGCCCAGCCTTGCGCCCTCGGACGTCTTGATACGCTGAATCTCCTTGTAGAGCCCGCTAATCAGTCCGACAAAATCCTCAAAACGTGTCTCGTCGTTCTGCTGCATGGGAGACGACCGCCTTTCGCTTGCATGATGCTAACGGGTAAACATCTTAGCCGCATGTCCGAACCCCCGTACCCAAATACCCCATTTGTTAACCCATCAACATAAAAACCACCACAAAGGGGACAGGCACCTTTGTGGTGGTTTGGGGCATCAATAGGTTCTAGGCGCCGCTACAGCTCCACACAGGGATTGTCGCGGGTCACAAGCGTCTTAACGACAACCGTAGCGCCCAGATAACGCTCGAGCAACTCGGCGAGACGATCAACGGCAGCCTGGCAATCCCCCATCCGCTCGGGCTCCACGCACTCAATCGCCAGGAACGCATCGGCCGAATCGTCGGACAGGGCCGTTCGAACGCCGTCGCGCCAATTCCAGCAGCGGCACACGGCACCCGCATCATCGATGTAGGCGAGCTCGCCGGGCAGCGTCGGGTCATCTGCTTCCTCGCCAAGCGGCAAGAACGCATCGCCACCGTCGGTCACCTTCAGGCGAAGGTCCCCCTCGATCGCATGCAGATCCTCGCCTCCCACGGGCAGCGCGTAGGTCAGCGACACCGTGTTGTAAATATCCACCGCCGGCGTAATGTGGCCGACCGGCTTGCCTTTGAGCACGCGCTTGAGCAGGTTCTCAACTGAGCAACGCGCGCCCTTCTTGGTCTTGAACAGGCGATACGCCTCGCGCCATGCCTTGACCGGCGCGTTTTCGCTGATGGTATCGCTTGTCAGGTGGCGCTCCGCATCGATGTTGGCGCGGTCAAGCAGCGCGGCGATCGCATCCACGTCCTCCTGGGGAATCTGCGCCGCGGGCTTCATGCCCTTTACGACCACGACGCCGATCGCCGCCTGTGGAAACAGCTCCCAAAATGAATCCTCGGCAATAAAGCTCTTCATATGCTCTCCCTTCATAGCGTGCGCCCGAGCGGGGGCGTCTAAGCAAAAAGCGCCCTCACAGCGGCCACCTTCAAAGTCCTACGGTGCCGCCACAAGAGCGCTTACGCTGCCCCCATCCGGAGAAGGGGGCGATATGTCAGGCGTATTGTAACCTGAGTCATCCGCCCAAGCAAAACCACCACAAAGGTGCCTGTCCCCTTTGTGGTGGTTTTGGGTCTGAGGCGACGCTAGTGGCGGAGTCCCAGCAGGCCGCGGCCGCGATGGCGGGCCTCGACGGGCACCTGGGCGTGCGGGCCGGCGGCTTTGACGGACTCGGGCAGGTGCGAGTACTTCTTCTCGAAGTTCTCCTCGAACATCACAGCCAGGTTGTGCGCGGCCTCGTCGTAGCGCGCAGTGCTCTGCCAGTACTGGCGCGGCACCAGGATGCCGTCGGGCACACCGTGGCACGTAGTGGGAATGTCGACATTAAAGATGTCGTCGTGCACAAACTCGCTGTCCTCGATGGTACCATCGAGGGCGCGAGCGACCAGTGAGCGCGTGTAGGCAAGCTCGATGCGATGACCCACGCCGTAGCCGCCGCCAATCCAGCCGGTGTTGACCAGGTAGACGCGCGTACGGCCGTCGGCGATGCGCTCGCCGAGCATCTTAGCGTAGACCATGGGGTCGAGCGGCATAAACGGCTCGCCAAACAGCGAGGAGAACGTGGGCGTGGGCTCGGTGACGCCGACCTCGGTGCCGGGGATCTTGGCCGTAAAGCCCGTCACAAAGTGATACATGGCGGCGTCGGCCGTCAGGCGCGAGATGGGCGGCAGCACGCCAAAGGCGTCGCAGGTCAAAAACAGCACGACGCTCGGAGTGGTGCCCATGCCCTTGGTCCACGCGTTGGGAATGTGCTCGACGGGATAGGCCACGCGCGTGTTGTGCGTGATCGAGACGTCGTCGTAGTTGGGCTTGCGATTCTCATCGAGTACCACGTTTTCACAGATGGCGCCAAAGCGGACGGCGTTAAAGATCTCGGGCTCATGAAATGCATCCAAGCCCTCGCACTTGGCATAGCAGCCGCCCTCGACGTTAAAGATGCCCATATCGGACCAGCCGTGCTCGTCATCGCCGATCAGCAGGCGTGTGGGATTGGCCGAAAGCGTGGTCTTGCCGGTGCCGGACAGGCCAAAGAACACCGCGGTCTCGTGCGTGACGGGATCCATGCTGGCCGAGCAATGCATGGGCAGTACGTCGTCCTCGACGGGCAGCAGGTAATTCATGACGCTGAAGATGGACTTTTTGATCTCGCCGGAGTAGCCGGTACCAGCGACCAGAATCACGCGCTCCTGGAAATTGATGACCACGGCGGCGCTGGAGTTGAGGCCCTTGATGGCAGGATCGCACTGATAACCGGGCGCCGCGAGCACGCAGAAGTCCGGCTCGCCGGTGCGTGCGATTTCGCGGGCAAGCGGGCGGGCGAGCATCTGCTTAATAAAGAGCGCCTGGCTGGCACGCTCGCAGGCGACAAGCAGGCGACGCGTGTGATTGCGGTCGGCACCGGCCATACCGCGCGTGACGAACACATCACGCTCGTTGAGATAGTCGACGATGCCGGCCTTGATGGCCTCATAGCTCTCGACGGACAGTGGGCGGTTGACCGCACCCCAGGCGATCTTGTCGTGAACATCGGGGGTGTCAACGATAAAACGATCGTTGGGCGAACGACCAGTGCGCTCCCCCGTCTCGATCACGAGCGCGCCATTAGAAGCCATACGGCCCTCTTTGCGACGAATAGCGTGCTCGACAAGCTCTGCCGCCGGCAGGTCCACCAGCAGACGGGGTTGATTCTCGGCGGGATCTTCAACGAGCGTAATACCAAAGTTGGACAGAACTTCTGCAGGGGTAACACCAGGCATGGAGCCTCCTTTAAAAACGCGACACGTGGACGCGACGCGCACTTTACTCACGTAAAGCCCGTTGTACCCGATATGCAAAAACGTTTTTGCGGCAAGGGCGGCAAGCCCGCCCAACGGTCAAAAATCGCAGGCAAGCGGCCTAGTCATTGGGGACGTTTTTAAACGCCTAGTCATTGGGAACACTCTTGAACAGGCAACATTCAAGGAGCGCCCCCGGATGCCGGCACTTAGGGACGTTCCCAAAGTGCCGGCACATAAGGAACGTCCCTAAGTGCCGACTACAGCGGCAGGTTTTGGCCGAGCATGGCTATGGCGCTCATCAGGACCAGCATGCCGGCAGCGTAGGGCAGCACCGCGCCCAGGAGTTCGGCATCCTTACCGCGCACGTGCACGGCGGCAAGACCAATGGCGAGGGTCTGCGGCGAGATCATCTTACCAGCGGCGACGCCCAGGGCGTTCAATGCGACCATCCAGTAGTCGCTCACACCCAGCGCAGTGGCGGCCTGGCTCTGAATGGGACCAAACAGCATGCCCGAGGACGTGCCCGAGCCGGTCACGAACGCACCGACTGCGCCGATCCACGGAGCCAGAATCGGGTAGAGACCGCCGGCGACCGCAATGCAAAACGCACTGATCGACGAAATCATGCCGGCATAGCCCATCACCTTGGCGCAGCCCAGTACCGAAAGCATCGTGATCACCGTCGGCGTCATCTGCTTCACAGTCGCGACCAGCACCTCGCCCATCATGCGCGGCGAAGCGCCCTGAATGGCACCGCCGACAAACGCCGCCAGGAAAATCCAGACGCCTGGCGTGTTGATCCACGAAAACGTAAGCGTACCGGGATTCTCACCGCAATACACCTGCACGTGGCTCGCAAACGGCGCGAGCGCAGCATGCACGGCGGGTACCAGGTTAGACGTGCCCAGCAGCAACACAAAGATCAGGATGAAGCACGACCAGGCCGAAAGCGCCGACTTAACGGTGAGCTTCTCCCCCGCCTCGATATTCATGTGAAAGCGTGCGTCCAGATGCCCCGACTTCTCGGCACGCATGGCAAGCGCAGCTGTCAGCGCGAGCGAAACGATGGATCCTACGACCACGGCCAGCTCGGGGCCCACAAACATGGCAACGACCAGAGCCGCGCCGACAAACGACACGCCGGAGAGCAACGCCACGCCGGCAACACCGTGCAGACGCTCGCCCACACTCGCGGCATTGCCCTGGTCATCGGCAACACGGCCCGCAACCAGCACAATAAATAGCGGCATCACCACAAAGAACGGTGCGAGCTGCACCAGCTGAACGGTCGCTAGGTGAAGGGAATCCAAACCCACCAGGTCGGCAACGGACACCGTGGGGATGCCGATGGAGCCGTAGGGCGTGGGCACGCCGTTGGCCAGCAGGCAGATGAGCACGGCAGGCACGGCCTCAAAGCCCAGGCCCGCGAGCATGCCGGCGGGAATGGCGACAGCGGTACCGAAGCCGGCCATGCCCTCCATAAAGCCACCGAAGCACCAAGCCACGAGCAGCGCCAGCAGACGGCGGTCGCTGCTGATGGAGGTGATCATGCTGCCGATCACGTCCATGGCGCCCGTACGAACGCACAGGTTATACGTGAACACCGCGGCGATGATCACCAGGACGATGGGCCACAGAGCCATCAAAAAACCTTCGAGCGAGGCGGTCGCGATCTGCGCTGCCGGCAGGTGCCACCATGCGAAGGCAAGCAAGCACGAAAGGACAAACGATCCGATAGCGGCCTTCCAAGCTGGCCATTTAAAGCACAGCAGCATCACGACCAGCCAAATAATCGGCACAAGAGCCAGTAAGAATGCGGCGACGTCCATAGGTAGAAGCTCCTTGGTACCGCGTGGGCGGCATCGGGGGTGTCACAAAACTTCAACAGGATACCGCACGTTTACCGACAAATTACAGCCGCCCGCCGAAATTATTGAACAATCCGTTCAAAAACACGAGCGAACACCGTCGCGTCTATACTAAAGCGCAGCAATAGAAAGGACTCCGCTTTGAGCATCACGCCCCTCGATAGCATTCGCCGCGCCATCGCCCGCCGCAACGGCGTCTCCAACCCCGCTGCATCGAGAGACGGCGCCGCGAAGGCCCAAGGCGGCCGCATCGAGAACGGCCTCTTCCCTGCCTCGCACACTGCCGAGGAACTCGCACGCATCCAAGAGCTGAGTCAGCGCAACGCCGGCGGGCCCGATAGCAGCCAAGCCACACGTCGCCGGCGCGAACGCGATCGCAAGCCCGGCCCCGTCCGCCGCATGGTCAACGCTTGGTGGAACCGTCTGCTCGGCGCCGTCTACGGCGGCGGCTTCTCCATGCAGGAAGCGGAATACGAGGAGCACGCCACCAGTCGCGACTATCTTTGGAACACCCTGGGCACCGCCGTATGGGGCATGGCGTTTCCGCTGCTCACCATTGTGTCGACGCAGCTCGTGGGCGCCGAGGAGGCCGGCAAGTTCTCCATCGCCTTTGTTACCGGCACGCTCATCATGATCGCGTGCAACTACGGCGTGCGCAACTTTCAGGTCTCGGACATCGACGAAAAAACCTCCTTCGCCTCCTACCAGCTCAATCGTTGGATCTGCGGAGCGCTCGCCCTAGGCTGCGGCCTCATGTATAGCAGCGCCCGCGGCTATGACGCGCAGATGGCGACGATCGGCCTGGGCGTCTACCTGTATAAGGTCATCGACGGCGTCGCCGACGTGTACGAAGGCCGCCTGCAGCAGGCCGACAAGCTCTACTTGGCTGGAATGAGTCAAACGCTACGCTCCGTCGGCGTCATCGCGGTCTTCAGCGTGGCGCTGTTCCTCACGCGTAGCATGCCCATCGCGGCCATGGCCATGGGCATCGCCGCGATCGCCTCGCTCGTGCTGGTCACCGCGCCGCTCGCCCTGCTCGAGACCGAAAAATCGCGCCGCGTAAGCCTGCGCGAGGTCGGCCACCTGTTTGTCCAGTGCGCCCCACTCTTTGGCGCGCTATTCCTGTTCAATCTTATCGAGAGCATGCCCAAGTTTGTGATGGAAGGAACACTAGCCTACAAATACCAGCTGTACTTTAATGCCCTGTTTTTTCCAGCTCAGGCTATTCTGTTGAGCATTGGATTTGTCTATAAACCGCAGCTCCTGCGCTTGTCGAGCATTTGGGCTAATCCTCGCAAGCGTCGTCGCTTTGACCTGATTATTGTTGCCGTTATGGCGCTGATCGTGGTCATCACCGGCGTGTGCGCCGCATTTATGGCAGGTCCCGGTATTCCCCTCATGAGCTTTATGTACGGTCTCAGCTTTGAGCGCTACCGTACGCTGGCGCTGCTGATGGTCGTCGCCGGCGGCGTCACCGCGGCCATCGATTTTATCTACGCCATCATCACGGTATTGCGCCACGCTGGCGACGTCACCAAGATCTACCTGATCTGCTTCGCCGTAAGCGTGGTGCTGCCGGTGATCCTGATTAAGCTGCTGGGTCTGATGGGCGCTGTGGTGAGCTACCTAGCCATCATGGCCCTACTCCTGGTGCTGCTGATTATCGAGTACCGCCGCATCCGCCAACGCATAGAGAGGGACCGGAATCCGTACGGCGCCTAATTCGAATCAATTTGAAGAAAAGAAACGTCGATGTTTTGGCACCAACCTCTTGCGCCGTTATTCCCCGGGGCGAATATTAGCGTAGAACTCCGCCCCGTCGTCCAGGCGCAGGATGCCCACGCGGCCGAACTCGGAGCCGGTGGCGGCAGCGCAGTCGATGTCGATGCGATCGGGCACGCCGGCAGTGTCCTCGCCGCCCAGGCGCACGATCTGCCCGCGGCCCGACTCCTCATCGAGCCCCGCCAGGCCGCCAACCTCGCAATAGCGCCCCAGCGACACCGTGGGCGTGTGGCCACTCACCACGACCGGACCCTTGCCCTCGGTAGAAAGCAGCCCTGTCGGGGCATCCCAATAGCCATGGCGAATCCAGAGCAGGTCATCGGACGACTGTACGGCGAGCATTTGCTGCAGCAGCTCGCGATCGGCATCGACCGCTCCCCTGCCGTCGCCGCAATCGACACCATGCTCAAGCAAAAACGCACGCGCCGCCTCGGTCTGAATGCCGGCGTGCACCAGCAGGTACGGCCGCTCGGCAGTCTCGACCACCGCGTAGAGCGGCAGCGCGGCCATCCATCGCACGAGCTCCTCGTATGCCTCAAATTCCATGTCGTTGAGCTGCTCGCGCGTCGTCCAGCCACCGTTGATATCCCAGGTCTCGGCATCGAGCGGATCCTGGCCAATGATGGCATCGAGCATGATCTGCTCGTGATTGCCCTTGAGCACGCGGGCGTTGGGCAGCGAGCGCACGAGCTTAATAACACCGACCGGATCGGGCCCGCGATCGATCATGTCGCCCAGCACGTACAGTGTGTCGTCGGACGTCAACGAGATCTTAGACAGGGCCTCGTCAAGCGCACGCACGTGCCCGTGAGCGTCAGATGTCACATAGATCGCCATGGTACGCCTCTCCTTGCATTGCGGCCGAAGCCCGGTGCCGCAACTAAAACTTCAAGTTGAACTTAAACGTTACCCATTGTACTCCGTTGCAATAAAGCTGGAAAGGGTTTCCGAGCAGAGGCAAAGACGGCAGCCGTCTATGACGATATCGCGCACGCCCGCAATCCAACCCCATAAACCCACCATCTTTGGGTACAAATAACCGCAGGCAACTGACCGTGCCACGCCAACCACCCAGGAGCGGACACCATCTATGAACCAGATCCTTCTCTTTATCGGCCTCGTCATCATTTTGTGCCTGACCATCAAACCCGTCGGCAAAAAACTCCCCTTCCCCACCCTGCTCATCTTTATCGCGCTCGGCATGCTGTTGGGCGTCAACGGCCCGGCGCATATCGACTTTAGCGACTACGCGCTCACCGAAACCGTCTGCAGCACGGCGCTGCTGTTCATCATGTTCTACGGCGGCTTTAACACCAACATCGACCGCGCCAAGCCCGTCGCCGTGCCCGCGGTGCTGCTGAGCACGCTCGGCGTCGTCATCACCGCAGGCATCACCGGCGTGTTCGCCCACTTCGTGCTGGGCTTCGACTGGATCGGCGGCCTGCTGCTGGGATCAGTCGTGGCATCCACCGACGCGGCCAGCGTCTTTAGCGTTCTGCGCGAGCACAGCCTGTCGCTGAAGGGCGGCACCGACTCGCTGCTCGAGGTCGAATCGGGCTCCAACGACCCCGTCGCCTACATGCTCACCGCCGTGCTCGCCACACTCGCGGCCGGCGGCGACATCAACATTCCCGCACTGCTGGCCAAGCAGATTATCCTGGGCGCGGGCCTGGGCCTTGCCATCGGCTGGGCGGCGGGCCGTCTGATTGAACGCGCACACGCAACGGCCGAGGGCGCGCAGACCATCTTCTTGTTCGCCGTGGCGATCGTCGCCTACGCGCTACCAAGCTATCTGGGCGGCAACGGCTTTTTGGCCGTATACCTGGCCGGCATTGTGCTGGGTGCGAGCGACATCACCGGCAAGGTCGAGATGGCGCACTTCTTTGACACCCTCACCGAGATGGCCGAGATGACGATCTTCTTCTTGCTCGGCCTGCTCGTCACGCCCGCACGCCTGCCGCAGATGCTGCTGCCGGGCCTGGCGCTCATGGCGTTTATGCTCTACGTGAGCCGTCCCATCGCCGTCGGCGTGCTCCTGGCGCCCTTTAAGACGAACCCCCGCCAGGTCGCGCTCGTAAGCTGGGCGGGCCTGCGCGGAGCAGCTTCGGTCGTGTTTAGCCTTTTTGCCGTGGTGGCCGGCGTTCCCGGCGGACACGACCTATTTGACCTGGTGTTTGTGATTGCCGTGTCGAGCATTGTGGTGCAGGGCTCGCTGCTGCCAGCGGTGGCGAAGAAGCTCGATATGATCGATGCGACCGGCGACGTGCGTCGCACCTTTAACGACTACCGCGACGAAGACGGCATGTCGTTCGTCAAGCTCAAAGTAGGCGCTGGACATCCGTTTGCCGGACGCTCGCTCGCCGACATTGGCAGCGCAACGGACATGCTGGTGGTCTTAGTGCTGCGTGACGGCGCCCATCCGGTGCTGCCCAACGGCGATACCGTGATCCAGGAAGGCGATCTGCTGGTGATGGCCGCCCCAACGTTCGAAGAGCGTGCCGAGGTTACGCTGCGCGAGGTCACCGTGACGCCCCACGGTCGCCTGGCCGGCCAGCGCCTGCGCGATGTGCCGCAAGGCAAGCATCCGTTTATTGTGGTGATGCTCAAGCGCGAAGGTCAGACGATCATCCCCGATGGCAACACCCTAATATACGCCGGCGACGAAGCCGTCATCGCCACGCTGGCGTCGTAGCGGGCAGGGACAGCCGTCCCGAATTGGCTACATTTGAGCATCAATCGCCCCGACAGGGGTCTCGTTGAGGACAGTTAGCGTCTGGCAAAACTAAGTGAGTAGACTTTTGTCGAATCGCCGACCACGTCACCAAAGCACAAGTCTGTGACCTGCGGGTTTGTTGAAGCAAATTAGTCAGGTGCTCAGGATTTCCAAAAAAGCCTACTCACTTAGTCTGCGGGCAGTCAAAATAGAGCAATCGCGAGGTCGTTAGACTCCATTGCGACGGCTTATCGCGCATTTTCGCGCAGTCGCGGATACAGACGCGCCGTCCCATATTAGCCACCCCCGCCCCTTAGTCATCGTCGACGGCAAATTCGCGGAGGTCGAGGCCTTCGCGTTCGGCTCGGGCTAGGAGCTCTTGGGGCGGCTCGTCCTCGATATCCACTACGTCGAGCATGACGGCCGGAAAGCCCACGCCGGCCGCACTCCCCGCGCGGTCGAGCAGACTCTCGCGCAGCTGGTCTACATCAACGTCGATCTTCATGGTGAAACCTCCTACCAGACCAGGACCCTACTCACTAGCACCGAGCGCGTCCACGGCAGCAACAAAAGCCGCAACCTGCTTGTCGTCCATCTGCGTGGCCAGGCGCCCCACGGGTTCATCGTAGGCGAACTGTACCTTATCGATAAAGCAATCCCAGGCACGCTCATCCACACGCACAGCGGCCTCGCAATACTGGCTGAGCTTTTTGAGTCCATACCAAAACGCATTCACATGGTGCGTAGGATCCTCGTCCAGCACACCATCGTAGCGCCGTCCGTTAAACTCACGCATGCGCGCCACGGCAACCTCGAGCGAGTCGCCGCCGTCGACCGAAGCCTCGTCCACAAGCTCGGGAATCGCAACTTCGCGCCGAACATTGTGCCTGGTAGCACCGTCATACTCGCCCACCAACACGTCTTCGTCAAACCGATCATCGTAGTCGAAATAGCTACTGCCGCGGCAAATCCCATGCGGCGAACCGGCACCAAAGGCACAGAACAACCCGCCGTCGGTAACAACGCGCCTATAGGTCACAAACGACTTCTTAACCTGAGCGAGCAACTCGGAAAGCTCCCCGGTATCGCACGCCGTCTCGCACGCAACGCACGCAGACTCGGGCAACGATACCGGCTCCACCGTGCTCCTCGCAATGCGGGCGGCGCGCTCCGCCCGATATGCCTGTGCCGCCAAGCGCGCTCGCTGCGCAGCGCCGCGCACGTTGGTAAGTTCACGCTCCAACGCCACATCACCAGCAACATCACCGGCCACGTCGCCCACAAACCCGTCAGCGCTCTGCGGGCCAGTCGCGCTCAGCTCGGACTCAAACGTCGCTGCGATCATGCCCGCAAGGTCCGTCGCATCGGCGGCACAACGCAACTGCTCCAGCTGCGTACACAGCAGGTCGGCATCCAAAGGCACGGCATCCACAACGTGCACGTCATTCAGGCGCGCCACGGACTGCAGCACCATAGCTCCCGCAGCATCGTACGCCGCACGAACCCTGGCCGCCGTATTGGCCCGTAGCTTTACCTCGATAAACGAAAGCGTCTGCTCCAGGCGCGCCAGCAACTCGGCCTTGTCCTCCATGCGCAAAAAGGCAGCATAGCGGCGCTCCATCTGCAGCGGACCCGCAACGCCCGCCTGCTTGCGAGCGCGTGCAAGCGCAGCGCCCTCAACACGGCGCACGTACGTATCAACAGCCCGCACGGCAGAGTCGCGCGCAGCGTGCTCGGCAGCCTCGACGCCCCTAAGTACGCCCAGCAGCTCGCGGGAGCGCGCCTTGTGCACCAACTCTCCGCGATCGTACTGCTCAAGCGCCGCCTGGCGCTTGGCCACCGATTCAAAGCCAAACAGCTCGTCGAGCAGCTCACCAACAGAACGCTCGTCCGCCATGGAAAGGCCTCCTCACGCACTACGCACCAACATGTTCGCGGAACGCCCGAGCACCGGACGCCCCGCACGCCCGCACTCCTACAAATCCAGTGCCTTCTTCGCGGCGTCGACCGGGTCGCCATCCATGTAGAACACCGGGCTCAACCCCGAGATAATCTCGGACGAAACACTCTGCAAACCCGCGATGGCACTCAGCGGCAAAATCACACGCTTGGCGCCGGCGTTTTTGGCCACGCGCATAATGTCCTCGAGCCCACGAATCTCGTCCATGCTGTCTCTTATACACATCTCCGAGCCCACGAGACTCGACGTCATCTC
>UQIQ01000044.1 GCA_900541185.1 uncultured Collinsella sp. | reverse complement strand
GCGGTCGACGAAACTGGAGAGGAGGTATTACGAGCTCCTGTGCGAATTGGAGAGAACGCTCCCGCAAACTGCCTCTTGACAACTTATAGGAGCGTCGGTTTCATCGTAATTGCAAACCTCATTAAGCCTTTCTTTAGCGCTTCTTTGCAGCAGCCGCGGCATAATACTGCCAACGCACGGGACCTAGCAGCACACCCCGTGCGCTATCTTTTGGTGGACATCGAGGAGGCCGCATAAGCATGCATTCTTCCAATGACGCAGCACAGCAGCCATCCCTAAAACATGCAGACCTTTTCTCCTTCCCCCCGACACAGAGAAACGGCCTCCTCGACTCCCCCACCACAAAAACCAAACGCTCTGCAGACCAACACCTCAACCTGCAGACATCCTTCGAAAAACTCCAAGCCTCACTAGACCAGGCATTCCCCAACCAAGCCCGGGCATACTAATCCCCCATCAGCAAAGAAGCCCTAACGCCCCACCCATTTCCGCCCTAACGCCACAAGGGCGACGACCTCGAGTAGGTCAACTTGGGAGGGACGAGGGCTTAGTCCCCCAATCTTTCCGCAGGGGGCAAAAAGCCTCGCCGCACGAAGTGCGCAGCGAGGCTTTTTGCATGCCCGAGGACGATTGGGGAACTAAGCCCTCGTCCCTCCCCGGGATATGTAGCGAGTCGGAGTACCCTTGCTGTTACTCTGCTTTGCCCACAGAGTTGAGGTTGGTCATGCGGATCTTAACCAGCTCGGTGATCTCACGCATGCCCTCCTTGGCCGGCTTCTTGGGATCGAAGCAGGCAGGGTTCTCGGCCATGTAGGCCATGAAGCCCTTGGTGTAGGCCTGACGCAGCTCGGTGGCGTAGTTAACCTTGCAGATGCCGTTCTTCACAGCCTCGGCAACCTGCTCATCGGGCACACCGGAGGTGCCGTGCAGAACCAGCGGCACGTCGACGGCGTCGCGGATGGCCTTGACCACGGACTGCTCGATGTGCGGATCGCTCGTGTACACGCCGTGGCTGGTACCAACGCCAATAGCGAGGGAGGTGCAGCCAGTGCGCTCGACGAACTCCTTGGCCTCGGCAGGATCGGTGTAGGGGCTCTCGCCCTCAACCGCGGGACCGTCGTCCTCCTTGCCGCCAACCTTACCGAGCTCGGCCTCGACGGGCACGCCCATGGCGCGGCCAGCGTCGGCGACGGACTTGGTCAGGGCGATGTTGTCCTCGAAGGACTCGTGCGAGCCGTCGATCATGACAGAGGTGTAGCCCGTGCGGAAAGCCTGCATGCAGCGGTCATAGCCATCGCCGTGATCGAGGTGCAGAGCGACGGGCACGGAAGCGCGCTCGGCAGCAGCCTTGACCATGCCGTAGAAGTAGTCCAGACCAGCGGTCTTGATGGTGCCCGGGGTGGTCTGCATGATGACGGGGGACTTGGTCTCCTCGGCAGCGGCCAGAACGGCCATAACAAACTCGAGGTTCTCGACGTTGAACGCGCCGACGGCGTAGTGGCCGGCCTGAGCGTCCTTGAGCATCTTTTCGGTGGTAACAAGTGCCATGAGCGTTTGCTCCTCTCCCTCGCCCGCATCTGGACATCGGGCGTAGTTGTTCACAAGGCGTTTTACCTTGCGTTTTACTGCGTTCATTGTATGAAATTCAGCGGCTTTGCACGTGCGAGATATTGAGCCCATGCAGGTCAATACCGTCGTTTTTGAAAAGTAAACGGAAGGAATTTGAGCCGAGTGGACATGTTCGATATTGAATTTTGAGCGTTCAGCGTCTTTCTTTTATAGAAAAGATAAGTAATCGAAAGGTGTTTTCTTACTCAAAAAGAAAATGAACGAAAATAGAGTCAACACAATTCCTGCAAATTTAGCCGAGAATGGAGCAAGCATGGCCCAAGCCACCAACCGTGCTTTTGCCGACGAACGCCGTACCGCCATTATGGAAATGCTCGATCATAACGCCTCGGTGCAGGTAGCAGAAATCGCCCAGACCTTTGGCGTGTCCTCCGTCACCGCCCGCGCCGACCTGGACGCGCTCGCCGAAGCAGGCAAGCTGCGCCGCACGCATGGCGGTGCCGTATCGCTCCACAAACGCCTGACCGTCTCCACGCAGGATCGCCGCATCAACGTCAACGTCGCCGCCAAGCAGGCCATCGCGCAAAGCGCCATCGAGCTCGTCAATGACGGCGACACGTTGCTCGTCGACTCGGGCACCACGGCGCTCGAGTTCGTCCGGCTCCTCGATCAACGCGACGGTATCACCGTCATCACAGCAGACATTACCATTGCCGATTACATCGACGAGAGCATGCCCTCAGTCGATGTCGTCATGCTGGGCGGGGCGTTGCGCAAAGGCCATCGTTATTTGTACGGACCGCTCACTATGCAAGCGCTCCAAATGGTCCATGCCGATCTGGCCGTCATGTGCCCCGGCGCCTTTGTCTCCAGCTGCGGCTTTACGACCGACTTTCCCCAGATGGCCGAGACCAAAACGGCTATGATCGCCGCGGCCCATCAAAGCGTCGCCCTCATGGACGCCAGCAAGGTTAACGGACGCGGCATGTACCGCTTTGCCGAGCTGACCGATGTCGACACCATCGTGATGGACCGTGACCCCGATCATGCCGTCGCCACCTCAATCGCCGAGATCGTCGACAACGCCCGCCCAAATCTCCTCATCGCCGGCGCTTAAACAAAAACCACCACAAAGGTCTCCTTTGTGGTGGTTGAGCATCAGAAGTGAATGTGTCGCTACTTGGACAGCTCGTCGGCAAGGGCCTCGATCTGAGCGCGCGAGGCGTCGTTGAGCGAGCCCAGCACGGTCACCTTGTTCTGCGTCAGGGTGATGTCCTTCATGCCCTCGAGCTCCTTGGTCATAACCTTGGCAGCTGCAGGCGCCCAAGAGCCGGCCTCGACGAGCGCCACCGTACGGTTCTGGTAGGCGTGCTCGGCGAGCGTATGGATGAAGGTGCTCATGCACGGGAAGATCTCGCCCTGATAGGTGATGGAGGCGAGCACCAGACGGTCGTAGCGGAACGCATCCTCAACGGCCTCGGCCATGTCGTCGCGAGCCAAGTCAAAGACGGAGACCTTCTGGCCGCGAGCCTCAAGCGCTGCGGCGAGCTCCTCGACGGCAGCCTTCAGATGGCCGTACACGCTCGCATAGGCAATCGTGATGCCCTTGTCCTCGGGCTGGTAGCTCGACCAGGTGTTATAGGTGTCGAGGTAATAGCCCAGGTTCTCGGTCAGTACGGGGCCGTGGAGCGGACAGATGATCTGGATATCCAGATCGGCGGCCTTCTTGAGGACGGCCTGCACGAACTTGCCGAACTTACCGACGATGCCAAAGTAGTAGCGGCGAGCCTCACAAGCCCACCCTTCCGGATCCTCGATGTCGTTGGCGCCAAACTTGCCAAAGCCGTCGGCACTAAAGAGCACCTTGTCGGTGGACTCGTAGGAGAAGATCACCTCGGGCCAGTGAACGTTGGGGGCGCCGATAAAGGTCAGGCTGTGGCCGCCCAGGTCGAGCACATCGCCCTCTTTGACGACCATCTTGCGCTCGGGGTAGTCGGTGCCAAAGTAGTTGACCATCATGCGGAAGGCGCCCATGCTAGCCACAATCTGGGCCTGGGGATAGCGCTCCATAAAGGCGGCGATACCAGCGGAGTGATCGGGCTCCATGTGATGGACGACCAGGTAATCGGGCGTACGACCATCGAGCACGGCCTCGAGGTTGCCGAGCCACTCGTCGACAAAGTCAGCGTCAACCGAATCGGCGACGGCGATCTTGTCGCCCAAGATAACGTAGCTGTTGTATGCCATACCGTTCTCGGACACATCGTACTGGCCCTCGAACAGGTCAATGTCGTGGTCGTCGACGCCAACGTAGCGGATATCCTTGGTGATCTCCATCAGGCAAAGCCTCCTAGATAGACAAAAGAGCCCGTCTATCATAGCACTCGACTACATCCCAACAGCTATCTACCGACATCCTTACCGATTGTTATTGATGTTCAACATATCACCGTTTACCTGCACAAACTATGAGCGCGGTATCGCCGTGCTATGTCGAATAATGAGTTGGCCGGGAATACGAATGGCAACGGTTTTGCCCGCCGTACCCGCCTCGGGAACCGCATGCTCGAACACCTCGCGTCCGCGCTGATGTAGATCGAATCGCACGGTCGTGAGCTCGTTGTGTGCTACAAAATCATCGAGCGAATCATCGACGCCCACCACGCTTACGTCCTCGGGCACGCGAAGACCGCTATCACGCAGCGCGGCAATCGCGCCATTTGCCATCTGATCGTTTGCCGCATAGATCGCCGTCATGGTGCGGTCGTGCTCGGCCAGATACCTGCCGGCTTCGTAACCGCTGTTGGCAGACCAGTCACCCTCGAGCGGCTCTACCGGCTCGATGTGTTTACGCTCGAGTGCATCTTGCCAACCGGCGCGACGAAATTGCTCGTCGACCGAGAACGACGGGCCGCCAATATAGCGAATCTGCTCGTGCCCCAGCTCAAACAGGTGATCCATAAGCAATAGCGAGCAGCCGTAATGGTCGGAATCGACCGTGGTCACCCGCGGGTGCGCATACATGGTAACGATGACCGTGCCAATGCCCGGCAGTGGATCAAACGTCTCAAAATCGGGCGCCATGCGGCTCATGCCGATGATGATGCCGTCCACCGGCAATGCGGCCATACGACGCGTGGCCTCGGCAAGCGAGAATTCCTCGGTCTTGGACATCTCGACCAGCGTGATGGCGCAATTATGCTCGCGAGCAGCGCTGGCGATGCCGTCGATCATTGAGAGGTTGCCAAACTTGGTGACATCGTTGATGCATAGGCCTACCGAATGGTAACGGCCGTCGCGCAGCGAGCGACCGGCATAACTCGGACGAAAGCCGAGCTCTTGCATAGCGGCCTGCACGCGCTGGCGCGTCTGCTCGTTGACGTTGGGCAATCCGTTGGCAACGCGCGAAACCGTCTGCTGCGAAACACCGGCAGCGCGGGCAACGTCAGCCATGGATACCGGACGCGTACCTGTATCGTTGGAAGGGCGCCTTGCCACAAAATCACCTTCACCCTTGCGAGATATGAATAGCGTGAATGCCGGCCCGGGCAGAAATACATCCCGCGCCGAGGCCCGCTATCGTTGGACGCATGTTAACGTACTCTACTTTTTCAATCCGCATCTCTTCTGCTTTATAAGTCCATACGGCAATACCGTTCACGGCTGAATTTCTACCGATTACCAGATTCTCAAATAGTGACAAGAGTTGTGTTATGAGTACGTTAACATAGCCCGTAACGTGCGGTATCGTGAACACTTGGTTCATGCCGCTTTAAGTTGTTAACGTACTCATAACGACGCAAAACTCGCCCGTGCGCACCAAGGAAAGGACTCCCATGACCACCCCCGACGAAAAGACATTCGCCACGCTCACCAAACTGTTTGAGGAGGAGTTTGGCCCCATCGGCGACCGCCAGGTGCTCTATGTGCACGCGCCCGGCCGTTCCGAGATCAGTGGCAACCACACCGACCACGAGGGCGGCCACGTTATCGCCGGCTCGCTCGATGTCGCCGTCGACGGCATCGCCGTGGCAACCGATTCCAACAAGGTTCGCGTAGCCGACGAGGGCTATCCCACGTTTGAAATCGCGCTCGACACGCTAGACGTTCAGGAGTCCGAGAAGGGCACGTCCGCGAGCCTCGTCCGCGGCATGGCCCACGAAATCGCTGCTCTGGGCGTTGAGCCCCAGGGCTTCGACTTCGCCTTCACCTGCTCTGTCCCCTCGGGCGGCGGCCTTTCCAGCTCCGCTGCTGTCGAGGCGGCATACGGTCGCGCCATGGAGACGCTCTGGGGAGCACCCGCCATCGAGCCCGTCGCGCTCGCCCAGATGAGCCAGCGCACCGAGAACAACTATTACGGCAAGCCCTGCGGTCTGATGGACCAGGCCGCTGTGTGCCTGGGCGGCCTTGCCTACATGGACTTTGAGGACCAGGCTCAGCCTAAAACCCAGAAGCTCGAGCTCAATTTTGAGGATCACGGTTATGCGCTCGTGCTCGTTAAGGTTGGCGCCGACCATGTGGCAGCTACCGACGACTACGCCGCCGTTCCGCGCGAGATGCAGGACGTCGCTGCCGAGTTTGGCAAGGCACGCCTGTGCGAGGTAAACGTGGCGGACTTTGACGCCAAGCTCCCCGAGCTGCGCGCCAAGCTGGGCGACCGTGCCTGCCTGCGCGCCGTTCACTACTGGTACGAGAACGGCCTGGTCGATAAGCGCTGGGCGGCCCTGAACGCCGGCGACATCGATCAGTTCCTGGTCCTGACGCGCGAGTCCGGCGCCAGCTCTGCCATGTACCTGCAGAATGTCGTTGCCAAGCTGGGCTCCGAGCAGCCTTCGATGTATGCCCTGGCACTGGCCGAGCATGTGCTCGACGGCCGTGGCGCCGTCCGCATCCACGGCGGCGGCTTTGGTGGCACCATCCAGGCCTTCGTACCGCTCGAGCTTGTCGGCACCTTTATCACCAAGATGAACCGCTGGCTGGGCGAGGGCTCTGCCCGCCACTACGCAATTTCTGACAAGGGGGCCTACGCGGCATGGCTGTAATGACCGACGTGCGCGAGGCCGCGCAGAACCTGATCGAATACGCTATCCACCGATCGATGATCGGCCAGGACGATCGCATCTGGGCCTACAACACCATTTTGGAGTGCATCGGCGCCACGGGCCCGGCGCTCGACATGGCCTGGGCGCTCCAGGTCGAGAAACTCTCGCTCTTGCACCCCGATACCCTGCCCAACTTTGACCTTGAAGGCACACTTGCCGCGCTTGCCGAGGCGGCTGTTGCCAACGGTGCTGCCGAGGACACGGTATCGGGCCGCGACCGCATCGCCATGCGCATCATGGGCGTGCTGATGCCGAGGCCTTCGGTTGTAAACGAGGAATTCAACGGCCGCATGGGCGTCAACGAGCCCCGCGCCGCGACTGATTGGTTCTACGGCCTGTGCTGCGACGCCGGCTACGTGCGCCGTGCCGCCATCGCGCGCAACATCAAATGGAACACCCCAACCAACTGGGGCGACCTGGAGATTACCATCAACCTGTCCAAGCCCGAGAAGGACCCGCGAGATATCGCTGTGGCAGGTGCAGCCAAGAACACGGGCGAGAAGTATCCCGCCTGCCAGCTCTGCATCGAAAACGAGGGCTATCCCGGACGCTCCGCCGCAGCCGACGGCGGCGCCCATCCCGCCCGCCAGAATCTGCGCGTTATCCCCATTCAGCTTAATGGCGAGCGCTGGGGCTTCCAGTACAGCCCGTACGCGTACTTTAACGAGCACTGCATTGCCATGAGCTCCGAGCATCGTCCGATGCACGTCGACCGCAAGGGCCTGACCTGCCTGCTCGACTTTGTGGACCTGTTCCCGCACTATTTCATTGGCTCCAACGCCGACCTGCCCATCGTGGGCGGCTCGATCTTGTCGCACGACCACTTCCAGGGCGGCGCGCACGAGTTCCCCATGATGCATGCCGCCGAGGTCTCGCAGTTTAGCGTGCCCGGATTTGACCAGGTCACCGGCACTGTGCTGCAGTGGCCGCTCTCGGTGCTGCGCCTGCGCTCGCATGACCGCGCTCAGCTGCTCGACGCTGCCGAGAAGATTATCCTCGCCTGGCGCGAGTGGACCGATGTGTCTGTGGGCGTCATCGCGTACACAGCCGATGGCGTGGCGCACAACACCGTGACGCCCGTCATCCGCCGCGTCGACTCTCGCGGAAATGCCGGCGGCGAAATCTACGAGGCCTACCTGGCGCTTCGCTGCAACATCACGACCGACGAGCATCCGCTGGGCGTGTTCCACCCGCATGCCGAGTACCACCACATTAAGAAGGAGAACATCGGCCTGATCGAGGTCATGGGCCTGGCCATTCTTCCGCCGCGCCTGGTTCCCGAGCTCGGCGCTGTCCGCGAGCACCTGCTGGCGGCCAAGGTCGATGCCAGCTACGACCTTGCTAGCGCGCTCGAGGGCGATGATCTATGCCGCAGCCACGCCGCATGGGCCGAAGACGTTTTTGCCCGCCGTGCCGACGAGCTTACGGCAGACAACGCCATCGATATCCTGCACGAGGAGGTCGGCGTGGTGTTTGGCCACGTGCTCGACAACGCCGGCGTCTTTAAGTGGGACGAAGCCGGCCGCGCCGCCCAGCAGCGCTTTATCGACTCGCTGTAGAGCACAGACCCGGACGCTCAACGGCAGCCCCCACGACATAGCCACCTACACGACAACGGCGCCCGCCGGCAACATCGCCGGCGGGCGCCGTTTTCTGATGCAAGGGTAGCTAATTTGCACCAAAACAAGGAGTGTTCCAAACTGCCGGCAGAGAAGGAGCGCCCCAAGTGCCGACCTAAACCCCACATTATTCGATGGAAAAACGTGGTTACCTCCCACATTATTCGATGGAAAAACGTGGTTTACTCCCACATTTTTCGATGGAAAGACCAAAACGGTCTTATACTAACCATGATCGTTAGGAGGCAGTATGCAGCGACAGCTAATGGACGAACTCATCGCTTGGAAATCTAGGGCAAACCGCAAGCCCCTCCTGCTTAAGGGGGCCCGCCAGACGGGAAAAACCTGGCTTCTTAACGAATTCGCAGGCCAGCAGTATCAAAACGTCATCCGCTTTGACTTTATGCTCGAACCGGGCGCACGTTCGCTGTTCGACGGAAGCCTTGACCCCAAACGCATCATCTCCCAGATAGAGCTCCTGCGCGGCCAGACCATAACGCCGACAGACACACTCATCATCTTCGACGAAATCCAAGAGGCACCGCGTGGCATCACCTCGCTCAAATACTTCAACGAGCTGGCGCCGGAATACCATATCGTGGCAGCCGGCTCCTATATGGGGCTCGCGCTCCGACGCGAAAACGAGTCGTTCCCCGTCGGCAAGATTGACCAGCTTACCATGCGCCCCATGGGGTTTGTCGAGTTCGTTCGTGCCGTCGATGGCGATCCGCTCGCAGATGCCATCCTTGCCGCAGACATGGACCTGCTGGCGAACGTTTCCGAAAAGCTCGAGCGCCTGCTCAAGGAATACCTCGTTGTCGGTGGCATGCCAGAAGTTGTCTCCGCTTTCGCCGCCTCCCACGATTTCATCGAGGCCCGCAGGCTTCAGCAGCAAATCATCGAAGCTTATGAATCCGATTTTGGCAAGCATGCGCCAGCCCGCATCGTCGAGCGCATGAGGCTGGTTTGGAAATCCCTTCCCGGCCAGCTCGCAAAGGAAAACAAGAAGTTCGTCTACGGTGCGCTCCGTCCCGGGGCGCGCGCACGCGATTTTGAGGAAAGCCTCCAGTGGCTCATGGACTATGGAATCGTTCATAAGGTACCACGTGTTTCCGCCCTAAGAGCACCGCTCACAAGCTACGAGAATCTCTCGGGCTTCAAGCTGCTCTGCATCGACACCGGCATCCTCGGAGCACTCTCCGGCCTCTCGCCAGCCATTGTTCTGAACGGGCCCGCTGTTTTTACGGAGTTCAAAGACTCGCTGACCGAGCAATACGTCGCACAGGAGCTTTTGCTCCAAGGCAAAACTCCCGCGTATTGGTCATCCTCCTCCGGCAATGCAGAGACTGACTTTGCCATCGACCATGCGGGGACCGTGCTTCCGCTCGAGGTCAAGGCGGCAGAGAACCTCAAAGCAAAGAGCCTGAGGATTGCCTGCGAGAAGTTCAAGCTCGAGCGCTGCGTGAGAACATCGTTAGCGGCATATAGAGACGAGGGCACGCTCGTCAACATTCCGCTCTGGGAGATTGGGCAAATCGACAAGCTGGCATAGGCGCTGTGGAGGGGGTGCCCCGTAAGGAGTGTCCCAAACTGCCGGCAAAAAAGGAACGTCTCTATCTGCCGCATTCCCGAAGCAAGGCAACGCCGATGTTTTGGCAACGGCAGCGAGCGGGCCGCATTTGAGACAAGGTGACGTGAAACGAAAGGGCGCTGACCTTCTGGTCGCGCCCTTGAAGTTGAACGTCAGATTGTCCAAATGCGGCCCGCGCAGCGTCGAGCCGTTACGCGGTTTGGTAAAACCGCGTAACCCTAAAGCTCCGTTACTTCAACGTTGTTGTAGATCTCGTCCCAGCGGTCCATGACCAGGTGACCGGTCTTGGGATCCATAGCGTTGAGTTTGCCGCAGGTATTGGCGGTCTTGAGCACCGTGACGTCGTCGGCGCCAGCAGCAATGGCATGTGCAAAGCCGGCGATGGTCGAGTCGCCGGAACCCGTTGCGTTCACAGCCGCAATCGCGGGCGTCTTGGCGCGGAACGCGCGACCCTCATGGAAGCCAACCGAACCGGCAGCGCCCATCGAAACGACAACCCAGGGGATACCGGCAAAACGGTCATCGGCGGCGAGCGCCTCGCGCAGGGCATCGACATCATCGGTCGTAAAGGATGTACCCAGCAGGCCGTTAGTCTCGGTCAGGTTGGGCTTTACGAGCTCAGGCTTAGCGTCGGACTCCAGCGCGGCCTCCAGCGATGCACCCGAGGTGTCGAGCAGCACCTTGGCGCCCGCCTCCTCGGCGATCTTGACGAGGTCGGCATAGTAGCCGGCATCGACGCCACGCGGCAGCGAGCCCGAAAGCGTCACGACGTCCGCCTTCGCTGCAAGCTCGGCAAACTTGGCCGTAAAGGCCTCGAGCTCGGCCGGGGCGATCTGCGGGCCGCTCTCCAGCAGCTCGGTCTGATTGCCCTCATGCAGGATATTCAGGCAGATGCGCGTCTCACCGGCAATGGGCACAAAGTCGTTCTTGACGCCGTCGGCATCCATAAGCTCGGCCATATAGGCACCCATGTGGCCGCCGAGTAGACCGGTCGCGAGCACATCGTCGCCCAACTGCAGCAGCACACGGCTCACGTTGAGGCCCTTGCCGCCAGCGGTCTTTTCGGGCGTCACACGGTTAACATCGTCGATGATCAGCTTGTCGAGCTGATAGCGCGTATCAATCGACGGGTTCATGGTAACGGTCAGAATCATGTTGAACTCCTGTTCCGGGGCGGCATGACCCGCCCCAAACATACGATAACTCGTTAAAGGATCTCGATCTCAAAGCCGCGGGTAACGGTCTCCCCCGGCTTGGCCACCAGGCAGCCACGCTTGTGCTCCAGAACATCGTCCTCATCGGAGCAGGTGGACAGACCACCCCACGGCTCAACTGCCACAAAGTCGCCCTCGGGCTTGCTCCATACAATCAGGTACGGCATATCGGGGAACGTCAGGCGCACGCCCTTGTCCTCGGTTTTCTTGGTCAGCGTAACCACGCGGCTCTCGAGCACGTCGAAGATGGTCTCCGCGAAGTCGAAGAGTTCGTGGGTAAGCGGCAGGTTCTGGCCGATCATGGGATTCTTGCTGCGATGCTCAACATCAATCAGGCCCGTCGAGGGAACGGCAGTACAGAGCTCGGCGGCCTCACGCTGCTCAAAACGGAGCTCGTAGTCGTCATAGGACTCGCCCTCGTCGAGCGGGCACTTAAAGCCGGGATGACCGCCCACAAAGAACGGCATGTCCTCGGTGCCCTCATTGGTCACCTCGTACGACACGACCACCTTTTCCGAATCAATCGTGTAGCGAGCAACGATCTTAAACGGATACGGGTACTGCTCGAGCAACTCGGCATGGTCGGCAGAGCTTAGGCTCAGCGCAACCATGTTGTCGCCCTGCTCCTCGAGCTTCCACTCCTGTTTGCGCGCAAAGCCGTGACGGGCGAGCTTTACCTCGCGGCCGCCCATGGCCATTGCGCGACCATCACGAAGGCCGCCGCAGATCGGGAAACAAATGGGTGCCTGGCCCGACCAGACCGCCGGGTCACCCTGCCACAGGTACTCACGGCCGTTGGCCGTAATAGAAGTGAACGATCCGCCAGCCGTGCTCAACGCAATGCGGACAGAGCCGTTATCAAGAACAAACTCCATGGGAATCTTCTCCTTCACATATCATCTCGCACGATCCATTGTGAACGTCGTGCCTTTAGCAGAAAGGTAATGAGGCAGCGCCGCAAACAAAAGAACAATGCACGTCCAGCCCGCTGGGCCAATTGGGCTGATAGAAAACCGGCCCGCGCCCCCTCACAGAAACGCGAGCCGTCAACGGACTAGTTAATTACGCCGGATACCCGCTAATCATGGTATTCGCCGCGGTCCCACTTCTCGAGGAACTCGTCAAAGAAGTGCGGGTCAGCCTGAGCCTCGGCGTCGGCCTTATTGCAGGCATCGATCTTGGCGATCAGGGCATCGTGCTCGGGGGTCTTGTCGTAGGGCTCCTCCAGGAAGGCAAGCATGATATCGGCCATCAGGAACTCGCCGGTGATCTTGCCGCCAAAGCCCACGATGTTGGCGTTGAGCTCGCGACGGGCATACAGGGCAGAGGTCATGTCGCGGACCAAGGCGCAGCGGGCGCCGGGAACCTTGTTGACGGCGTTGGTGATGCCGATGCCGGTACCGCACAGGGCCACGCCAAAGTCGGCCTTGCCGCTGGCAACAGCCTCGCCCACGGCCTTACCGTAGATGGGGTAGTGCGTACGGGTGTGGCTGTAGGTGCCGCAGTCGAGCACCTTGTAGCCAGCCTGCTCCAGGCGGTCGGCTAGATAGATCTTCTCGTCCGTAACGATATGGTCGCAACCGATTGCGATGGTCTTCTTCATCAGAACGTCCTTTCGTCTGAATTCACAAGTTGAGGTAGAAGTTCGAGTTCTCGGTGGCTCTCGTTAGGCCATCTTGTTGAGCATGTCGACACGGATCTGGTGACGGCCGCCGGCGTACTGGGCGCGCAGGAACTCGCGGGCGATCTTCTTGGCGACCTCGGTGCCCACAACGCCCGGGCCCATGGTGACCATGCGCGAGCCGTTGTGCTCGCGGGTCATGTAGGCGGAACGCTCGTCGGAAATGTTGGCGACGACCATGCCCTTAATCTTGACGGCGGCCATATAGGAGCCGACGCCGTACTTATCGAATGCGAAGCCCTGGGAATCCTTGTGCTCCAGCAGGTCCTTGGCAACGGCGGTCGCGGAATCGACAAAGTCCGCGGTAGGGGTCTCGGAATAGTCGACGACCTCGTGACCGTCGGCGATGAGCATCTCCTTGATGGACTCCTTCATCGACATACCGTCGGCATCGGAAGCGATTACAACCCTCATGACATCCTCCTTGAGAGATACGCAGGTGCGTAGTTTCTGTTTGGAAGTGTTGAATCGCGTTCAGGTCCGGGCATCTGAATGTGCGGTTCTTCACTGTTCGTGTTTATTTGAACACATTCGAACATTAACTGCAACAACTATTTGTTTATCTTTGTTCTTTTTTGAACAAATACCGTTCACGGGCGATTGCTGACCGTTTGGGCCCGGCGCGGACGTAGCGACCATGTGTTCAACAAACAAAAGGGCGGCCGAGAACGTGCCTCGGCCGCCCTTCGGCGGTATTCCCCGGTATATACAGCTGTTTTAGCTACTCGGACTGCCCGCCCTTCTTGGTATGCTTAGACGGAGCGCCCAGAAAGCGACCCGTCAAATAGTTCGCCGGGCCGGAAATATCAATCCCCAGTAGCACGTGCCCCAGCCACAAAAACGCCGCGAGCACCAGCAGTGGAATCACGCACGAGGTCACGATCATCACGATGACACCTTCGATCAGATCGGTCACCTGCTGTACGATCTTGTCGGTCATCTGTTTGGCACCACTGGTTACCGACGTGACCAGGCTCGAGGCGCCGTCGGCAAGCTGCTCAAGCACATTCTTGGACTCTGTGGACTCGGTCTTTTTCTTGCTTACTTTGGAGCTGTCGCTATCTACCGCACCCGCAGCGTCGGCCGCCTTTTGCTCGGCCGCCTCGATGCTCACTCGATACGTTTCGTCGACCTTTTGCGACACCCATACACTTGCAGGCACCAAGGCCATTCCGATCATGGCGACCACCAGCACGCGAGTCGCCACGCGGCGCAGGACAGCGCTCGTGCTCCAGCGCCCGTGAATGCCGAGCGACACCGCAAAGAGTACCAGCGCAAACGGGATCAGGATGCCCAGGCCAACCGACCACAAAATGGTCAGCAGGTATTTCTCGAGGTAGAGCACGGCAAGCACGATGCCCAAGTTACCCGAAAGCTGTGCGAGCTGCTCGGCAACCGGTGTTCCCGTATCACCCGGCAGCGCGGTAATGCCCGCAGACAGCGCCACGCACGAGGTCGTGAGCGCCAAAACATTGCCCTTCTTTTGATCGATGACCTCGATGGTGGAGTCCCATGTCTTGGTATCGGCGAAATGCGGACGAGCTACAAAGCCCGACAGCAGCGCCAGCACCACGAGTGCAACGATAAAGCCAATCTGCAGCTTTTTGTTTGCGCACACGACATCGGACAGGCTGGGCTGCAGCTCGGTTACCGTCGCGTGCTCGGTTATCTGGACAGGACGCCCATGAGCCATCTCGTTCGCGTCTCTTTTTTGTATTGACCCGTTATCCGGCATTTGGATACCTCCTCAGTCCGGCGTTTAATGCGAAAGGAAGTATACCCACCGAGCAAAAATCGAACGGGAGGACGAACGGAGCGCACCAAGACTGTCCCCAACGACTAGTCGTTTAAGAACGTCCCCAATGACTATCTCGGGATAAGTTGCGGTGGAATAGGGATTGTTTTGTGCCCACCGGCCCCTATTCAGTCCCTATTTCACCGCAACTTGGAGGAGAACAGAAAAGCCCTGCCGCGGGTAGCGGCAGAGCTTTTGGAAGGGGACTTGGTTGTAAGGACTCGTTAGGCGAGCTTGGCCTCGAGCGCAGCGATGCGCTTGTAGGCGTCGATGGTAAAGCGGGTCTGCTTCTCCAGAATCATGGTGGTCATGAGAGTGTCCTGAGCGTGAGCCATGATGAAGGTCATCTCCATCTCGCCACCGCCGGCCTCCTGCGAAAGCAGCTTGGTCTGCGTGTCGTGGGCACCGATGAGCGCATCGCTGGCATCCTTGTGCAGCTGCTCGGCCTTCTCAAAGTCACCCTCGCGAGCAGCATCGAGCGCTGCAAGCAGATCGGTCTGGGCGTCACCTGCGTATGCGACAATCTCGAATCCAACCATCGAGATTTCTTCTTTGGTTGCCATGTTGCGTTCCTTTCACATATGAACCAATGGAGAGCATCGCGTCCGGGCATACGCGCTGCGTTGTGTATGTCAGAAACAATAACATTCAAACAAAAAAGAACAGCGCAAAACGTAATTTCGAGCTATGAACGGTCACTTTTCGCCCGTGAACGGTTTTTAAACCAATCTGAACAATATCGAACACAATTAGCGGAAACCCAAACAGACCCGCGCTCTAGCGCCAATCGCGCACCGTATCGCCCTCGACGAGCACGCCCGAAAACAGCATGTGCTCCACACCGGGCGCAACGCCCTCGGCGCCGGCAATCTTGTCGACCGCCCACATGCCGACGCGCTTGTTGTCAAAGCGCACCGTAGTCAGGCGACGGTCGGGCACGATATCGCCCAGGCTGTCATCAACACCCACCACGCTCACATCCTCGGGCACGTGCTTTCCGCGCGACTCGAGTCCGCGAATGCAGCCATATGCCATGGCATCGTTGGAGGCATAGATGGCAGTACAGGTCGGATCATCCGCCAGAGCCTGGCCTGCGGCATATCCGCTCTGTGCCGTCCAGTCGCCACGCACGAGCTGCGGGGGCTCAATGCCATGCGCGCGCAATGTCTCGCGCCAGCCTTCCTCGCGCCGCATGCCCGAAAGCGAGCGCTCGGGGCATGAGATAAAGTGCACAGTCTTGTGCCCCCGCCCCAGCAAGTACTCGACAACTTGACGCGAGCAATCGAACTGGTCGTTATCGACCGTTGAACAGAGCGGGTGCTCCAGCATGGTAACGAGCACCGTCTGCATACCGGGCAGCGGCTCAAAAGTGCCAAAGTCTGCCGGCATGCGGTTCATGATCACGACCATACCGTCTACCGGCAGCGCGCTCATGCGCGACGATGCGCTCTCGAGGGTATACGGATGCCCGTCTACTTTAGTGAGGGTGATGGCATAGCCATGTTTGTCGGCCGCTGCGGCAAAGCCCTCCATACGGTCGAGATTGCCGGTGCCGGTAATGTTGAACATGGCGACGCCAACGGTCTTAAACTTACCGCGGCGCAGCGATCGACCGGCAAAATTGGGGCGATACCCCAGCTCGCGCATGGCGGCACGCACGCGTTCCTTGGTCTCGGGGCGCACGCTAGGCGAATCGTGCACGGTGCGCGAGACCGTCTGCTCCGAGACGCCCGCGAGGCGCGCCACGTCTTTGACGGATACCGATTTTTTAACAGCGGCCATAGGTCGATCTTTCTATGTCAACGATGCCATTGGCGGCACCCTACGCAGTCAAATGAAACGTCTTCAAGTATATCTAACGCCTCCACCACCATACGCTCACCACCCAAAACCTACCGTTCACCGACATTTTTGCTTCCCCGAACGGCTTTTGTCGCCCAAATGTTAACGTTGCCATTGTGCAAACACAGAGCCACCGGGCGGCTCAAACGTTTACGCGTAAGGAATCGACGGTTCGCAGGCACAGGAACCACCGGTTCGCGTCTTTTTTTGTGTCACAAAATGGCAACGTCAACATTTTGGCAACCGAACGTCAAAAGCTACCATCGTTGCTAACCCACCGACTCTTAGGAGCATTGCATGGAGCAACTCATCGCCATCATCGAAAAGGGCCAGCCCTTTTTCAACGCGATCGCCCGCAACAAGTACCTCAAGGCGATCCGCGACGGCTTTATCTCCGTCATCCCCATCATCATCTTCTCGTCCATCTTCTGCCTGGTAGCCTCGGTCCCCAACATCTGGGGTTTCTACTGGCCCGACGACATCAACAACGCCCTGTGGAAGTGCTACAACTACTCCATGGGCATCCTGGCCATCGCCTGCGCCGCCACCACCGCCAAGCACTTCGCCGACGCTCAGAACCGCGACCTGCCCAAGAACAACCAGATCAACTTTATCTCATGCATGTGCGCGGCCATCATCGGCTTCCTGCTCCTTTCGAGCGACACGATCGCCACGGACGCCGCCAGCGGCTTCAACACCACCTACCTTGGTTCCAAGGGCCTGCTGACCGCCTTCATCGCTGCGTTTGTGACCGGCATCATCTACAAGTTCTTTATCAAGCGCAACATCACCGTCAAGATGCCCGAGCAGGTTCCGCCCAACATCTCGCAGACCTTTAAGGACATCATCCCCTTCTCCGTCTGCATCACCGTCTTTTGGGTCTTTGACATCGTCTTCCGCGCTGCCTTTGGCTTCTGCTTTGCCCAGGGCGTCATCCAGGTGTTCCAGCCCCTGTTCACCGCTGCCGACGGCTACATCGGCCTTGCTGTGATCTACGGCGCCATGAGCCTCTTCTGGTTCGTGGGCGTCCACGGCCCCTCGATCGTCGAGCCCGCCATCGCCGCCGCCCTCGTTGCCAACATGACCGACAACCTGGCTGCGTTCCAGGCCGGCCAGCACGCTTCCGCTGTCCTGACCCAGGGTGCCCAGTACTTCGTCGTCTGCATGGGCGGCACCGGCGCCACGCTTGTCCTGGTCTTTATGTTCTGCTTCCTGGCCAAGTCCCAGGAGATGCGCGCCGTCGGTAAGGCCGCCATCGTTCCCGTCTGCTTCGCTGTCAACGAGCCGCTGCTGTTCGCCGCGCCCATCGTGCTCAACCCCGTCTTCTTTGTCCCGTTCGTCTTTGCCCCGATCGCCAACATCTGGATCCTCAAGATCTTTATCGACTTCTTGGGCATGAACGGCTTTATGTACACCCTGCCCTGGACCGTCCCCGGCCCCATCGGCACCATCATGGGCCTGGGCTTCCAGCCGCTCGCCTTTGTGATGCTCGCCCTTATCCTGGTCGTCGACTTCGTTCTGTACTACCCGTTCTTCCGTGCCTATGACGCCCAGAAGTGCGCCGAGGAGGCCGAGATCTCCCAGGAGGAGCTCGCCGCCAAGAACGCCGAGAAGGCCGCCAAGCTCAACGATGCCTTCCAGGGCAAGGCCGACGCCAAGAGCGTTGCCGCTGGCGCTGCTGCCGAGGCCGTGAAGGTCGACGCCCCCGCCGCTTCTGCAGCACCCGCTGCCGAGGCAACGACCGCCAGCGACCTCAACGGCAAGCGCGTGCTCGTGCTCTGCCAGGGTGGCGGCACCTCGGGCCTGCTCGCCAACGCGCTGGCCAAGGCCGCCAAGGAGCTGTCTCTTATACACATCTCCGAGCCCACGAGACTCGACGTCATCTCG
>UQIQ01000043.1 GCA_900541185.1 uncultured Collinsella sp. | reverse complement strand
CGAGATGACGTCGAGTCTCGTGGGCTCGGAGATGTGTATAAGAGACAGAGGGTACCATGCGCAGCGCGATAATGATTACGAACGAGTAGGAACCTTAAGATGCGCACCGGCGGCGAGCGAACCATGCTCCAAATGATTGACGTTACGGATCATGTCGGAAGTTTCTTGCGTGGAAAGGCCTTCGATTGGATATTCCTCGGCAAGCGACCAAAGAGAATCACCAGGCCGAACGCGAATGGTCTCATAGGTAACGCTGGAAACGGACTCGGCATACGCGGCGTGACGAGCGCTAAAGACCGACGTAGCGAGGACAAAGAAGAGCGTAAGCGCAACGGCAACGGCGACAATCGTCGGAACCTTCAGGGCAACGCGGGCCGGCGCGACTACAGCCTGCTGATTGCGAGCAGGCTTTACAGTCAAAGGCTGAAAGCCGGAGCGGCCACCCTGAACAACCGTAAAAGTGGGTTCTGCAGGCGTCTCGAGCTTAAGGGCGAGGTTTCCCTGGACCATATTCGTTGCGTTCATCATGTTCTCCTCTCGCGTGTTTTGCTGAGAACAGTTTTATCAAGCCGCGCGGACAAAAATGTCTAGCGCGAGAACGAATGTTCGGTTATTATTATCTTCGAACAGTTGTTCCTGTCAAGCAAAATTCGAACATTTGTTTGACATGGGTAGAGAGGATGCCCTGATGGCTCGCAAAATTACCAAGCGTCAGCAGCAAATTTACGACTTCATCAAGGAATATCAGCAGGAGAAGGGTTATCCGCCCAGCGTGCGCGAGATGGCTTCTGCCGTGGGCCTTTCCTCCCCCAGCACCGTGCACGCCCATCTATCTGCCCTGGAGGCGCGCGGGCTACTCAAGCGCGATGCCACCAAACCGCGCGCCCTGGAACTCTTTAACGAGGACGGTTCCTCAGTCTCAATTTCTAAATCTGACGAGCCCACCGCACCTCGCGGAACGGTCTCGCTACCGCTCGTTGGTCGCGTCGCGGCTGGGATTCCCATTCTGGCCGAGCAGAATATCGAAGACACTTTTACTATCCCGACCGAAATCGCCACCGATCAGGGTTCCTTTATCCTTGAGGTACATGGGAGCTCAATGATCAATGTCGGCATCTTCAATGGCGATTACATCATCGTCCGTGAACAAAAGAGTGCCATGAACGGCGAAATTGTCGTGGCCATGATTGATGGTTCAGCGACCGTCAAGACGTTCTACAAGGAGCAGGGACGCGTACGTCTGCAGCCTGAGAATGACACCATGGAGCCTATCTATGCAACGAATCCCGTCATCTTGGGCAAAGTCGTCGGCTTGATGCGCCGGTTCTCGTAATGCAAAAACGCATCACCATCTTTGATACCGTCCGCGGATTTACGATGATTTCAATGGCAGGTTTTCACGCTTGCTACGATCTCGCCTACCTGTACGACTGGGATATGCCCTGGTTTACCCAGACCGTCTTTCAAGACATCTGGCGCGCCAGCATCAGCTGGGTATTTTTGTTTATCGCGGGTTGGATGTGCACGCTCTCACGCAACAATGCTAAACGAGCGGCCAAATACGCTGCCGCAGCTTTGGTCGTCTGGATTGCAACAACGCTCGTATCGGTCGACGATTCAGTGAACTTTGGCATCATTTATTGCATGGCGGCGTGTACCGCTGTGGCAGCCGTAGCACGACCGATGCTTAAGAAAGTGCCTAGCACGTGGGGCATTGCGATATGCCTCGCTCTCTTCGCAGCGACATGGGGCATTCCGAAATCGACCTATTCATTCCCCTATTTGGCGTGGCTAGGATTTCCCGGCCCCTGGTTCGTTTCAGGCGACTATTATCCAATCATCCCGTTTATATTCATGTACCTCACAGGATACTTTGCTGCGCGCACCGCTCAAAGATGTGAACATCCCGCCCCAAGCTGGGCCTACGCCAATCCCGTCCCGGCGCTCGCCAGCCTTGGACGTCATGCACTCCCCTTTTATCTGCTGCATCAGCCCATTATTCTGGGCTTTTTGGAGCTCGTCTACTCGGTGCGATAACGCTTGAGCCGCGGCGCGATACGAGCCGGCAGCTTCGCAACAATACGAACGCCGCCCTCAAGATATTCCTCGTGCAAAAGGGTTCCCTGTTCATGCACCAGCGTGATGAGGGCGCCCTCGCGATACGGGATATCAGCGGAGAGCAACACATCGGTGGCAGCCGCCTCACGAGCAATACGGTCGACGAGATCGTCGAGTCCCTCGCCCGTCTGGGCCGAGAACAGCACGGCCTCGGGATAGCGACGACGGAAACTCAATCGATCAACGCTATCGAGAAGATCGATTTTATTGAACACCGTAAGCGTCAAACGCTCGCCGGCACCGATCTCGTCAAGAACGCGATCGACTGCCTCGAGCTGGCGCTCGTAGTCCTCGTCAGAGGCATCCACAACTTTAAGGATCAGATCGGCACCAAGAACCTCAGACAGCGTGGACTTAAAGGCATCAACGAGACCATGCGGTAGCTTTTGAATAAAGCCAACGGTATCGGTAATCGTCATGCCGCGACCGCCGGGCAGGCGATACGAACGCGTCGTTGGGTCGAGCGTAGCAAACAGCTTGTCCTGCGAAAGTACCGTAGATCCGGTCAGACGATTGAGCAACGTCGATTTACCCGCATTAGTATAACCGGCCAACGCGACGCGAAACGCCGGTGACTCAATGCGGCTCTTGGATTGAACATCGCGACGCTGTTCAACCTGCTTAAGCTCACGACGAAGCGCGGCAATCTTATTGCGAATGAGGCGACGGTCGACCTCGAGCTGACTTTCGCCCTGACCAAAGCGTGAGCCGATGCCGCCGCGCGTCTGTTCCTTGGCGAGATGACTCCACATGCCACGCAGACGGGGCAACAGATATTGAAGCTGTGCCAGCTGTACCTGTAGGCGCCCCTCACGCGTCTGAGCATGCAGGCCAAAGATATCCAAGATCAATGCCGTACGATCGATAATCTTTACCGGCTCGCCCACGGCTTTCTCCAAATAGGATTGCTGCGAGGGCGTCAGGTCGTCGTCAAAAATAACGACATCGGCATCCATACGATGCACGAGCCCGCAAAGCTCCTCAACCTTACCGGAGCCAATAAACGATTTTGGATACGGCTTAACCAGACGCTGTGACAAACGCGCCACGCACTGGGCGCCAGCCGTATGAGCCAGGCGCTCAAGCTCGTCAAGCGAACGATCGAGCGGCCAGGCGTTATCGCGCCACTCAACTCCGACAAGAACGGCACGTTCGGGCTCAGGCGCCGTGGGAACGAGGGGAAACCGAGCCATTAGGCCGCCTCGATACGGTGAAGGATATCCTCAACGACCCCATCGATCGTAAACTCGTCCATATCGAACCACACGATGCGGTTATCGCGTTTAAACCACGAAAGCTGACGCTTGGCATAGCGACGCGAACGCATCTTGATGAGTTCGCGAGCCTCATCCATGCTTATCACGCCATTGAAAGCATCGACGATCTCTTTATAGCCAATTGCCTGCATCGACGTTAGGGCATCTCCCAGCCCCTGGTCCATAAGACCGCGGACCTCATCGACAAGACCCTGCTCAAACATCAGATCGACGCGTAGGTTAATGCGTTCATAGAGCACCTCGCGATTTCGCGTCAAGCCAAACCATAGGGCATGATAATGCTCGCGCGGAACACTAAACTGACTTTTTTGCTGTGCATAGGAGATACCATCATCATGCATCTCGAGCGCACGAATCACACGGCGCACATTATGGGGATGAATAACAGCAGCAGATTCTGGATCGCGCTCGGCAAGCAGGGCATGCAGTTCTTCCTCGCCAATACGCTCGGCAAGCTCCTGATAGCCCGCACGGCGATCGTCCTCAAGTTCACCCGAGGGAAAGTCCATCTCATCAAGGGCGGCCTTAAGATACAGCCCCGTACCCCCGCAAAACACCGGTAGGCGGCCCTCGCCAAGCAAGCGCTCAACATGCGCGCGAGCGTCAGCCTGATAAAGCGCAGCAGAATATGCCACACCCGGCTCTACGATGTCGACGAGACACAGCGGCGCCGTACACTCATCGGGCGCCATCTTTGCGGTACCGATGTCCATGCCGCGATAAATTTGCATCGCATCGCACGACAGCACTTCGGACGAAAGACGAGCTGCCAAACGGTCGGCGACATCACTCTTACCAACCGCCGTCGGACCGACGATCGCAACGGCGGAAAGACCTGCCCTGGGAGAAACCATTAGCGCGGCTCGCCCACAACGGAGCCGGACAAATACCAGGTCTTGGCAACGTCAACGTCAACATCAACGATCTTGCCAACAAGCTGATCGATGCTGTAACCCTCGGGGATAGGCGCATGAACGGTCTGATTCTTGGGACTCTTGCCCAGCAGGACCGCATCGTTCTTCTTGCTCGTGCCCTCAATGAGCGCCGGCACCACAGCATGAAGCTCACCCTGGTTATACTCGTGTGCCGTGGTCTCGATAACCTTAACCAGGCGGTTGAAACGCTCGAGAATAACCTCATGCGGCGTAGGATCGTCAATCTCGGCGGCAGGGGTACCGGCGCGCTTGGAATAGATGAAGGTATAGGCCTGAGCATAACGGACCGTCTCGGCAAGTGAGAGCGTCTGCTCAAAGTCTTCTTCAGTCTCGCCCGGGAAGCCAACGATAATGTCGGTCGAGAGCGCGATATCGGGCATGCGGTTGCGAATGCGATCGACCAGGCCCAGATAGTCCTCGCGTGTATAACGGCGATTCATCTCTTTGAGGATCCGTGTCGAACCTGACTGGACGGCCAAGTGCAGCTGCGGCATAACGGCAGGCGTCTCGGCCATGGCGTCGATGGTCTCGGGCAATAGATCCTTGGGATGCGAAGACGTGAAGAAGATGCGCTCCACACCCGTATCGCCCACGGCACGCAGCAAATCGGCAAAACGCGGCTTGCCAAACAGATCGCGACCATATGAGTTAACGTTTTGGCCCAGCAGCGTAATCTCACGCACGCCCTGGCGCACCAAACCGGTCACCTCGTCGACAATCTCCTCGAAGGAGCGGCTCTTTTCGCGACCGCGCACGTACGGAACGATGCAATAGGTACAGAAATTATTGCAGCCCGTCATGATGGGCACCCAAGCGTGATACTGGGTCTCGCGATGCCACGGCATGCTCATGGCATCCGTATCCTCATGCTCATTGGTGCGGATATGACGCTTGCCATCAAGGAACGCCTCGGCAATGAGCTCTGCCACATGTGCGATGGAATGCGTACCAAAGATGACATTGACGTTATCGACGTTGGTGAGCAGGCCCTCGCCATCGCGCTGCGCGATGCAACCACCAACGGCAACCACACGCTTGCCCGAAGGCGAAGGCGGCAGGCTTTTACAGGAATTGCACTGGCCGTACAGGCGAGTATCGGCGGCCTCGCGCACGCAGCATGTCATGAAGACAACAATATCGGCATGCTCGGGATCGAGCGCCATGAGGCAACCATACGAATCGAGCAGACCGCTCACGCGCTCGGAGTCGTGCTGATTCATCTGGCAGCCAAAGGTGCGGATAAAGTAGGTTTTACCGGCAAGAATATCGCGTACGGAACGCTGGTCCATGTGCATAAGTCCTAACGATGGAGAGGGGGGGCGAATCGAGGCAAGCAGAAGCTATGCCACAGGCTTAACATCATCCATGACGACGTTATCCATAGCAGCTCGATTGATCTGGTGAACGTAGATAGAAAGGCGAATGGCCGTGCGCGACTCCCCGTTAATGAGGATGTCGGAGAACACCGGCGCGCAGGAAATATCAAACCCGGTCGGAATCAAAAATCCGCGTGCAATGGCCACAGCCTTAATGGCCTGATTGACGGCACCCGCGCCGACACACTGAATGTTGACGGGCACGCCATCTTTGACCATGCCGGCAATGGCGCCGGCAACGGACGCGGGCGATGACTTGCTTGATACCTTCAGGCAATCCATGAAGAAACTCCTGCGTTTAAAAGTACGTTTTAACTGCAATAACTGTATCGTACCGAACGGACTCGGTAAAGATGCTATTCCTCTTTGGCAAGATCGAACGTCACAGTGATGCGATCACGTGAAACACGAATCTTGGGGTCGCCGCAAAGGTTGAGATAGTACCGCGATGCAAGATCGTTAAAGTCGCGCTCCACGGCTCGCGAGAACTGCGCCATGTCGTCCTTGGCAATACGCAGCCCGCGACGATCTTTAGCAAGATCAACCGGAGCAGACGCATGTGAAGATGAATCGCGCTCGCGAAGCAGGCGTGCGGTCACACCGCGAACGGGCTTAATCTGGCCCGCCAAGATACGATGCGCCGTACGCTCGGACATCTCAAGGCCCAAACCCGAACAGATACGGATAAAGTCCTCTGCATCCGAAGCAAGACCCAGGCGATCGACCACCGGAAGTTCGGCTTCGTCATCGATAAACAAAAGACGAGAAGCATCGAGGCGACTGGACGCCTGCGCATGCAGCGTCGCGGCGATCTCGGACGGAGACCCCAGATAGACATCACAGGCGCGCAGCTCCTCGAGGGCAAACTCGCAGGCGGCGCGAATGATGTTGTGAGGGCCGCGGGCGCAGACATAGTGACCATCCTCGTCCTTCACGGCCTGAGGCCAGCTGGACTGATCGGCGCGCTCGCCAAGGCGGTCGGTAGCGACGCTCACCTTAAAGACCGAGCCAAGGTCAACATCCGACGCGACAACGCGTGCCTCGTCGGTGTTCTGCTTAATCGAGAACAATGCCATGCCTCGACCGTGAACGCCCCAACGATCCATCTTCATGCTCTCGAGCTTGGAGGTAACGCGGGCATCGAAGATGCGTTCTTGCATATCCTGCGGCACGCCCGAGCCATTATCCAGAAAGACGAGCGTACGGACGCCATCTTCCTTGGTCGTTGCGAGATAGACCTTGTCGGCGCCGGCATCGCGAGCGTTGCGCAGCATTTCGATGACAATATCCTCGACATGCTGAATGTCGTGCTTTGCCTGGCGCCGTTCGGCCTCCGAAACGCGGAGGCGGACATACCCCTCGCCAAGGTTCTCCTCGACGCGAAGGTTGCCCTCCCCCGACATCGACGCGATAAATGAGATGAGCTCGTTCGCGTCGTTCATGTTATTTAGCGATATCGACAGCACGGCTCTCGCGAATCACGACGACGCGCACCTGACCGGGATACTCCATCTCTTCCTCGATCTGATGGGCGATGTCATGAGCCAAAACCGTGGACTGAGCATCGGAAATCTTGTCCGGCTGAACCATGACGTGGACCTCGCGACCAGCCTGCATGGCATAGGTACGCTCGACGCCGTCATGGGAGTTGGCAATCTCTTCGAGCTTCTCAAGGCGCTTGATGTAGTTCTCGGCCGATTCGCGACGAGCACCGGGGCGAGAGGCAGAAACGGCATCGGCAGCCTGGACCAGAACATCGAGCACCGTATTGGGGTCGACGTCGGCGTGGTGAGCCTCAATAGCGTGAACGATAACGGGCTTCTCGCCATAGCGACGGGCGAGCTCGGCGCCGATAACGGCATGCGGACCCTCGACGTCATGGTCGATAGCCTTGCCAAGATCGTGCAGCAGGCCGGCGCGCTTGGCGGTCACAACGTCCAGGCCAAGCTCGGAAGCCATCACGCCGCACAGGTCGGAAACCTCGAGGGAGTGCTGGAGCACGTTCTGACCAAACGAGGTGCGGTAGCGCAGAGCACCAAGGGTCTTAACGATCTCGGGGTGCAGATCGTGGATACCGGTATCGAAGGCAGCCTGTTCGCCAGCCTCGCGCACGCGCTGTTGAACCAAGTCGGCGGCCTTGTGATACATCTCCTCGATACGGGCAGGATGAATGCGGCCGTCAGCAATAAGGTTCTCGAGGGCGACGCGGGCGGTCTCGCGACGGACCGGATCGAAGCTCGAAAGCACGACGGTCTCGGGCGTATCATCGATCACGAGGTTGACGCCGGAAACCTGCTCGAAGGTGCGGATATTGCGACCCTCGCGGCCGATGATGCGACCCTTCAGGTCGTCAGACGGAATATGCACGGAGGTAACGGTGACCTCGGCGGTGTGATCGGCGGCACAGCGCTGAATCGCCAGGGACAAGATCTCCTGGGCGGTCTTGTGGCACTCGGCGCGAACCTGCTGCTCGGACTCACGGATGATCGTAGCGGCCTCGTGGGTAACCTCGCCACGAACCTTGTCGAGGAGTTCCTTGTGAGCATCCTCGCGGGTCAGGTCGGCGATGCGCTCGAGCTCCGAGGTCTGCTTGGCGCAAAGCTCCTCAAGCTCACGGGAGCGCTTCTCGACCTGGCCAGCCTGGCTGGACAGCTGATGCTCACGCTTGTCGAGGGCATCGTTGCGGCGATCGAGAGACTCCTCGCGCTGCATCACGCGGTTCTCGAGCGTACGAATCTCGCTCTTACGCTGCTTGTCCTCGGCCTCGGCGGCCTGCTTGTTCTTGATAATCTCTTCCTTTGCCTCAAGCAGAGCCTCTTTTTTGAGGGTCTCGGCCTGACGCTTTGCATCACCGATTAGGGACTCAGCCTGTGCGTGAGCCGACTGGATCTTTTCGTCGGCCTCGTGAAGACTACCCTGCTTGGCGGTGCGCATGTAGGCAATGGCGGCGATGGCACCCAAAACGATGCCAACGAGCGCTGCGATAATAGGCATGCTCACTCCTTTTTATGGATTCGTTACACAACAAAGCGAACCGTCCTTGCGAACGGCTCGCGACATTTGAGTAATATGGGCGCAGCTTATGCGGGTCGGATACAGATAAACATATAAACAAACTCATCAAAGATGAGCACATATCACAAAGCAAATGACAGTGTTTATCGTACGTTGAACCGTAACAACTGTCAAATAAATGGACCCGGTACGGCGACTAAAACGCGGTGAACGGCGGGTACGCAAACCACATGTGTCTAAACTGCACATTCCTCATGTTCGGCATCGAGACGCGCCTTAACGGCATCGGCGGCGATGTGATACGAGAAGCCTTTGCCCATCAAAAACCGAACCAGTTTTTCGAATCCGCGCGTCTCTGGAACACGCCGCTTGGCGAGCAGGGCTGACGCACGCGCCAAATCGTCTTCGACGGCAAAATAATCCTCGGGATAACCGGGAATGTCATCGAGCACAACATGACGTCGCTTGAGCTCGGTCTCGATTTTGCGCTGTCCCCAACCGCGCCGCTTGCGTTCCTCGATAAAGTACGAGCAAAAGCGGTTCTCGTCTAAAAAGCGATACTCGGTGGCGCGCTCGACGGCGAAATCAATCGCGGGCTGGCGAAAGCCGTAGCGAGCCAACTTGTCACGGACCTCACCCGTCGCATGGTCGCGGCGCGATAACATCTCGGTCACCATGGTAAGTGCACATTTACGCTCGATGAGCTGCACCGCCTCACGAAAGTTGTCCCAATCACAGGGAAGATCGGGGCGGTTTTTGACATACAGCCGCGCGACCCGCACGGGAATCCAAATGGACCGCTCAAAACCGCCCTCAAGCTCACAATCGATATGTGCGCAAGGCTTTTTGGACGCATACCCGCTCGAGAACGAGGAGGCCGCCTTCTTATCGGGAAAGACGACCGTGGCCTCGGTCACCGTATACGACATGAGCGTAACCGCTACTCGTCGTCATCATCGAGCATGGCGGAACCATCGATGGCGTAAAGCTCGTCAAACTCCTCAGGCGCAGGCTGATCGGTCAGCTCGACCTCGGACGGAGCATCGTCATCAAACTCAAGCCCGCAGGCAAGGCGGACCTTATGCTCAATCTCATCGGCGCAATCGGGGTGTTCGCGCAGGAAAGCCTTGGCGGCCTCGCGACCGTTGCCGAGCTTGTCCTCGCCATAGGCAAACCAGGAGCCCATCTTCTTGCAGATGCCGCACTCGACAGCCATGTCCAGAATCGAGCCCTCCTTAGAGATGCCCGTACCGTACATGATGTCGAACTCAGCAGAACGGAACGGAGCTGCCACCTTGTTCTTAACGACCTTGGCGCGCACGCGGTTACCGATAACCTCGTCCTTAAGCTTAATGCTGTCGATACGACGAATGTCGATACGCACCGAAGAGAAGAACTTAAGGGCGCGGCCGCCCGTCGTAGTCTCGGGGTTGCCGAACATGACGCCGATCTTCTCACGCAGCTGGTTAATGAAGATGCACGTCGTGTTGGACTTGGACAGCGAGCCGGCGAGCTTGCGAAGAGCTTGGCTCATCAGGCGAGCCTGAAGACCGACCGTAGTGTCGCCGATTTCTCCCTCGATCTCGGCACGCGGGGTCAGCGCGGCGACGGAGTCGACGACGATGGCATCGATGGCGCCGGAACGCACGAGCATGTCAACGATCTCGAGCGCCTGCTCACCCGTATCGGGCTGGGAAATGAGCACCTCGTCGATATCCACGCCGATGCGCGCGGCATACGTGGGATCGAGCGCGTGCTCGGCATCGATAAATGCCACAACGCCGCCCATTGCCTGGGCCTCGGCCAAGATCTCGAGCGAAAGCGTCGTCTTACCGGAGGACTCGGGACCGTAGATCTCGACGATTCGGCCGCGCGGCACGCCGCCGATACCCAGCGCGGCATCGAGGGCCAGGGCGCCCGTGGGAATGGCCTCGACCTCGAGCTCGGGACCACCGTCGCCGTACCTCATGATGGAACCCTGGCCGAATTTCTTCTCGATCTCGGCCTTAGTGGTGGCGATCATCTCATCGCGCTCTTTACCCGTCGTGCGAGCATGAACGGTACGTACGGGACCTGAATTCTTGGCCATGAATAGCCCTCCTCTTAACAACCTGCATCGATAATAAACGAACGGCTGTTCGTGGTCAACCGTTCAGGCCAATCATATGCAGGCGGTCTTTCCAAAACCCAACCAAACGCCGACCAAACACTGACCAAATGCTTGACCACAAAGGACCAAATATGAACAAGGCAGGCAAAAATACATCTACAACCAGCACAAACGCCAAATGAGCCTAAGGTCCCCATCTCCACAATTAAGGGGCTCGGAGGCCCCTTAAAACACGTCTATTCCATAGAGTTGAGCACAAGGGCAATGCGACCCAATGCCTCCGTGACCGCATGGGCACGAACACACGAACGGTCACCCTCATAGTGGCAGCGCACAGAGTCCACGACCGGCACGCCCCCATCGGCGGAACGATGCGCCCAGCCAATATAGAAAGTGCCCGCCGGATCGTCCTCAGTACCACAGCCGGGGCCGGCATAACCCGTTGCGCTCACTGCAATATCGCTCTGGTACAGCTCCAGCGAACCCGACGCCATCTCGCGCGCAGTCTGGTGCGACACCGCAGTGTAGCGGTCGAGCGTCTCCTGCTCAACACCCAGCACGCGATGCTTAATCTCATCGCAGTAGGTCACCGCACCGCCACGCAGCACCGCCGAGGCACCAGGGATATCGGCGATCGTCGAGGCGATCATGCCAGCTGTCAGAGATTCAGCCGTCGAAACCGTCACACCACGAAAGCTTGCACGCTCGACAATATCACGCGCCAGCTCTTCGTTATGTGCGGTAATCTGCTCAAATGATTCCGTCATGCCTACCAGGACCTAGACCGAAAAGACGATCTTGCGGCAGTTCCAGAAGTACTGGGCGCCCGAGATAACGGTCAGGACAACGGCAACGGCGTACAGGAAGCGCGACACCGAGTAGATGCCGAGCGTCAGCGCCACCGGGCCAAGGTGCAAGCCGGCCATAGCAAAAACGCACAGGTAACCGCAAATGGAGACCATCGTGGTTGCCGTTTTGTACTTGCCGAGCTTATCGGCCGCAACGACCACACCGGCCGCACTCGCGACCATGCGAAGGGCGCTCACCAGAAGCTCACGGAACAGGATAATGAACACGGACCACACGGTCACCGCGCCAAAATCCAAGAACAGCAGCAGGGCCGAGAACACGAGCAGCTTATCGGCGATGGGGTCCAAGAACTTACCGAAGTCGGTGATCTCGTTGCGCGAACGCGCCAGATAACCGTCGACCTTATCGGTGCACGACAGGATCATATACAGAATGAAGGCAGCGGCGGCGAGCGGGCCATCGAAGATGCTCCAATCCGTACCGGCAACACTCGTGTGAGAAAGCGCCGACACGATCATGAACACTGGGATAAAGACGATGCGAACGCACGTCACGATGTTGGCGGGCGTCCAGACACTCGTCAGTTCCTTATTGCTCTCGTTAGCCACGACGCTCTCCTACTCCACAACATGACCGATAAGCTCATAGCAGAAGCTATCGGTAAACTCGACGGTCAGAATATCGCCCACGGACGCCTCGCTGGCGTCCAGATGCACCGCGCCATCGGAATCGGGCGCCTGGAACCAGGCATGGCCGATCAGCTCGGCGCCATCCTCGGTCTCTTCGATACCGTCGACGATTACCTGGGCGCGCTCGCCCACATGTGCGGCGGTGGCGGCAAAACCGAGCGACTCGGCCAGGTCCATGGCCTCCTGGGCGCGCTCGAGCTTGACCTCTTCGTCGACCTGACCCTCCATCTTAGCGGCCAGGCTGCCCTCCTCCTGCGAGTAGGCAAAGACACTCGTGTAATCAAAGCCGACGGTGTCCATAAAGTCGATAAGATCGCGGAACTCGTCGTCGGTCTCGGTCGGGAAGCCGACCATGGCCGTGGAACGAATCACGATGCCGGGGATGCGCTCGCGAAGGTCGCGGAACAGATCCTCGAGCTCCTGGCGCGAACCGGAGCGACGCATGGCCTTGAGAATGCGCGCGTCGCAGTGCTGCACGGGGATATCGATATAGGGCAGCACCTCGGGCGTATCGCGAATCGTCTCGATGAGTTCGTCAGTCATGCCCTCGGGCTGCAGATAGAGCACGCGGACCCACACGTTATGAGGACGCACCGCCTCAGCAACGGCCTGCAGCAGCTGCGCCAGATTGCGCGGCGCGCCCTCGGCGAGGTCCTCGTCGGCGAAGTCGGTACCCCAGATGCCCGTGTCCTGACCGATCAGAACGATCTCGCGGACGCCACCGGCGACCAGGTCGCGTACCTCGGAGATGATGCTCTCGGCATTGCGCGAGTGGTAACGACCGCGGATATACGGGATCATGCAGAAGCTGCAGAAGCGGTTGCAGCCATCGGAAATCTTAACGTAGGCGACAGCACCCTCGACGGTACGTTTGACCTGCGGGATATAGGCTGCAATCTCACGCTCGACACCCAGCACGCCATCGATGACCGCCACGATGCCATCTTCCTCGTCGGCCTTCACAAAGGCAGCGACCTCGGGCAGCTCGTCAGGCAGGTCATCGCCATAGCGCGACGGCACGCAGCCGCACATGACGATGGGGCAAGAACGAACGCCGTCCTGAACCTCGTTGGCGAGCTCGAGCGTGGTCTCGATGCTCTCGGACGTTGCGGAGGCGAGGAACGAGCAAGTATTGACGATGGCGATATCGGCATCCTGCGGGTCGAATGCCTCCTCGTAGCCCGCGGCGGTCAAAAGAGAACGCATGCGGTCGGTGTCAACCTCGTTCTTAGCGCACCCGAGGGTGATGTAGAGCACGGAGCCCAACGGTGTATCCATGTTGGAGAGCGGTCCTTTCGATTGATATTAGCGGTAGTTGGTGAACTGCAGCGGCTGGCCGTAGTCCTGGTCGCGCAGGAACTGAATCACGGTCTGCAACGCGTCCTTCGAAGCAGAGGAAACACGCAGCTTGTCGGCCTCGATGGTCACCTTGACCTTGAGCTTTTGATCCTTGATGTCCTTGTTGATCTTCTTGGCGGTCGCCTGGTCGATACCCTCGACGATATGGCCGAGCACGCGCACGGTGCCGCCCGATGCCGCCTGCGGAGCATCCCACGAGACAGCCTTGAGGTCGATGTCGCGCTTGATGAGCTTGGAGCTCAGCACGTCGACAATCTGTTTGGAGACAAAGTCGGCCGGGGCGTTGATCGTAAAGAGCTTGTCGCCCTTCGAAAGCTCGATCGTGGCGCCGGAATCCTTAAGGTCATAGCGCTGGGAAATCTCGCGCGTGGTCTGCTGGAAGGCGTTGTCGACCTCTTGCATGTTGACCTCGGACACGACGTCGAAGCTGGAATCTTTAGCCATGATGTTTCCTTTCGCGTACGAGCGGCCTAGTAGCTATCGTACGAATTGTCGGTAGAATCGGTGGGTGTCTGACCGTCAGTTGCGGTATCGGCGCCATCCGTGGACTGGGCATCGGTACCGTCGGTGGTATCGGTACCATCAGAACTTTCACCATTCTCGGAATCAGACGTCTCCTTCTTGGGAACGGTGATCGTCACACGCGCCACGCCCGAGGTCTTGGTATCGTAACGAACCTTTTCACCGTTCTTGGTAACGGTGACATCGGAAGGCTTGGACGTGGTGATCTCGATCGAAGACTCGGGCGTGTACTCCTGCTCAAAGGGGCCAGTCGCCTGGGCGCCATAGACCGACTTGCCGTCAACCTTGACCTCAATCCACGCGGTCTTTCCCTTGGCAACGGAGACTTTGACCTTCGTGACCTCGTTCTCTTCCTTCTTGGCCGTCGTCTTGGTAGCGTCCGAATCAGTCGACTCATCCGTCGCCTCATCGGTGTCATCGTCCTCGTCGACCGTTTCGGTCTTCTTAGAAGACTTCTTGGTCGTCATCTTGGTAGCAGTGGGCGTCTCGGGCGTGTTCTCGGGCGCCGAAGATGCGCAGCCACGCAGAAGCACCACGATGAGCACAATCAACAGCAGCACAACGGCACCGATGCCGGCGTAGACGATACGCGGATCGAGCCCGTTGTTTTGAGGAGTACGTGATCCGCCGCGTCCACGACCGGAACTGCTGCGGCCGCCTCCCTGAGGCATACGACCGCGATTGCTATCGGAACGGCCGCGATAGCCGCCCTGGCCCTGAAGGCTGCGCTGACCCGAGCGGGGCGCAAGCTCACCGCGGCCTTGATAGCCACGCTGGCCCGAACGCGAAGCCGAAGAGCGCTGGCCATACGGCTGTGATTGAGAGCGAAGACGCGGCGTCACCTGCGTGGTATCGGCATCCGCATAGCCACCGCGAGAGCGTCCCATAGAGGCACCACGGTAACCGCGATCGGAATAGCCGCCGTCGCCGTAGCCGGCACGAGGGTCACGCGCCACGCCGCGGGCAGCGGGAAGTGCACGGTCCTCGGGCATCGGCGTACTGCGGAACCGGTCACGCTGTGAGCGAATCTCCTCGCCCGAACCCGTCTCGGTAATATAACCGGCCTGCTGAGGACGCTGTCCATAGCGGGTCGAACGACCGCCCTGAACCATCAGGAAGCGCCCGTTGTCGACCGAGGAACGCGAATTGACGTAGCCGGCGGCGTCCTGAAAACGACCGCCCTGCTGGGACGTCTCGCGTTCGTATGCCATCAGGTCGTCAAAGTAGGCATTGACGACCTCGCGCGGATTGAGGCCCAAAAAGCGAGCATAGCTCGAAATCATGCCCTGCGCATAGCCGCGCGGCGGCATCGAGGCAAAGTTACCGGTCTCGAAAAACTCGATGATCTGCGGCCTGATTTTGATGGTGTTGGCGACCTGCTGAATGGAAAGGCCCATTCGGCGACGCTGCTCGAGCAGCATGTCACCAAAGCGTGCAGCCATCAGAATCCTCCAAACTCACGATCTTCACGTGCCATCTCGGCGTCGACAGATTCCAGCGCGGCAAGCCCCTCCTCGTCCAACAGGACCTCGCGCGGCTTGGAACCGTCGGGCGGGCCGACGACACCCTTTTCTTCCAGCATGTCCATAATACGCCCGGCACGCGCATAGCCAACCTTCAGACGACGTTGCAGGCCAGATGTGGAGCCAAGCTGCGATTCCACCACAATATGGGCGGCTTCCCAAATGAGCGGATCATCGTCTTGCGGCTCGGCTACTCCGGTGCGGACAATACCGCCGCCACCCGCCATGGACATGGAAGCGGGCGCCACGGCAGACAAAATCTCCTCGTGGTAGTCGGGCTCGCTCTGCGACTTGACGAACTCGACAATCTCGTTGATCTCATCATCCGAAACAAAGCATCCCTGAATACGGCGAGGCTTGCCCCAGTCGACCTTGGAGAACAGCATGTCGCCCAAACCGGTAAGCTTTTCGGCACCCATCTGGTCGATGATGACGCGCGAGTCGATACCCGTGGCGACGTTAAAGGCGATGCGGTTGGTGATGTTGGCCTTGATAAGGCCCGTCACCACGTTGGAGCTGGGGCGCTGCGTGGCCACGATAAGATGAATACCGGCGGCACGGCCCAGCTGGGCGATACGCACAATCGACGCCTCGACGTCCTTGCCGGCAACCATCATCAGGTCCGAAAGCTCGTCAATAATGATGACCAGGTAGGGAATCTTTTGCGGCGGGTTGTCGTAATGCTCAAACTCGCCGGCGGCCTGCTTTTCGTTGTAGGTCGAGATCTTACGCACGTTGAGACGCTCGAAGACCTTCAGGCGACGCTCCATCTCGGACACGGCCCATTGCAGAGCGCTCGCGGCCTGCTTGGGTTCGGTAACGACCGGTACATAAAGATGCGGCAGGCCGTTATAGCCCGCAAGCTCGACGCGCTTGGGGTCGACCATGATCAAGCGAACGTCCTCGGGAAGCGCGCGCATGAGCAGGGTCGTGATGATGGAGTTGATCATCACCGACTTACCGGAACCAGTGGTACCGGCGATCAGCAGGTGGGGCATCTTGGCAAGGTCGGCGACGACCGGCGTGCCCTCGGCATCGCGCCCGATTGCGAGCTCGAGCGGACCGCCCTTCACATAGGGCAGCACGTCGCCCAGGTTGACGTTCTGGCGCTTGCGGTTGGGGATCTCGATGCCCACGAGCGAGGTGCCGGGGATCGGGGCAAAGATACGCACCGACTGGGCAGCGAGCGAAAGCGCGATATCGTCCTCGAGGCTCGAGATCTTGCTCACGCGCTCGCCCTCGCCAGGTTGCAGCTTAAAGGTCGTCACCGTGGGGCCGGCGATCCAGCCGACCACGCGGGCACTGCGGCCAAACTCAAGCAACGTGGACTGAAGCGACTCGGCAGTCTGTTCCAGCTCCTTGTCAGAAGACGCGGCGGAAGCCGACTGCGGGTTGGCGCGCAGGATCTCGAGCGGCGGAAGCTTAAGGCCATCCTCTTCTTCGCCCTCGTTATCCGCGGGGGCATTGACCGCTCCCCCATCGCTAGAAGTAGGCGCCTCGGCAGCGCCCGCGACAGCCGTATCGGCAACCTTGGGATGCTTCAAGAAGTCGGGAATCTGAGGTGCTGCCGAGACAGGATTCACGGCAAACGGCGGCTCGGACTCGTCGATCTTATCGGAGTCGTCTTCCATCGAAAGCTGACCGGTTACCTGGTCGCGCTTTGCATGGCAACGCGGCAGCAAAGTTGTCTTTGCGGTCTCAATCGGAGCCTCGTCGTCCTCGTCATCGCCCTCGGTGAGCTCAATCTCGCTATCGGACCAAGACGGGTCGGGCTCGCTCGTGTTGAGTTTGGGCGCAGCCTTGCCCTTCTTGGCATGGCGGCGCGGCAACAGTGTGGTCTTGGCCCGCTCAGCTTCCACGGCCTCGGACACGTCGACAAACGGGTCATCGTCCTCATCGTCATCGTCCAAAACCGGGTCCACATCGTTGCCCATAACCGTGGTCACGGCAGCATCGGAGCCCTTTTGACGAAGAATGCTCAAGTGCGGACGGGCAACGCCGGGCACCGACAGGGCTTCGTCGTCACCCCACGGGCTCGCGTTGACGTCGGAACGACGGCGCTCGGCAAAATCGGCCGCACGGTCGCGAGCAGAGCGCAGCACGCCACCCACCGAAAAGCCGATGATGACAAAACCAACGACGGCCAGACCCAACAGGACCACCATCGCGATAGGCTTACCCAGTGCATTCTGCAGCGCACTCGCAATAAACGCACCGATGTAGCCACCCGAGGCGGACAGATTTTGCGGCGTAAACATAAGGTCACACGAGTCGCTCGTACCCGGCACCATCAGCGAAAGAATGGAGACGACGGCGATAAAGACCACGGCTCCGCCCGCGACCGAGCGAATGTTGAGCGGCGAGTCCTCACCTAAAAAGAGCGTGGCGGCAAACAGCAAAATGACGATCGGCAGCACGTAGGCGCCCAGACCAAAGCCTAGGTGGTAGAAACCGGCAACCGCAGCCGTCACGGGTGCGGTCGCCGGCGAAATCACGGCAATGAAGGACGCAATCGCCAAAACGGCGATAACCACGCCGGCGATATCGCGGTTGGCCGACGGCTCCACCAAGGGCTGTCTCTTATACACATCTGACGCTGCCGACGACTTAATAG
>UQIQ01000042.1 GCA_900541185.1 uncultured Collinsella sp. | reverse complement strand
GTCGGCGGGGCCATTGTGGCTCTTGACAGCGGATTGGGTCATATGAGCGAAAACGGCCGAGAACGAGCAAGGTGACGTGAAAGAGAAGCGACGCGTACTTTGGTACGCGAGCGACGATTGAACGTCAGATTGCCGCTCTCGGCCGTTTGCAGCGTCGAGCTGTTACGCGGTTTGGTAAAACCGCGTAACCATATACCTATAACAACTCAATCTTTCCGTCCTTCACGGTGAGTCCCATATTGCCCGAGAGCAAATCGTCCAGGCGCGAGCCCACGAGCTCAAAGCGCCAGCCTTCGCGCAGGGGGCTCTGCTCGGGATGCTCAATATAGTCGGCCAGGTCATCGCGCGAGGCAATGACCGAGGTCGCCACGCCCGAGCGCTCGGCAACCAGGCGAATGAGCGCATACATCAGGTCCGTCACGCTCTCCAACTCCGGCGAAATCTGACGGTGCCCGCGCACCATGAGCGGTAGGCGATCGTGTGGGCAGCTCGCACCGCGCTTAATGGCCATGAGCGCGCCGTCCACGTCGCGCTCCCCCAGCTGGTCGGTACCGCGAATGCTGCGGAACTCCTCAACACGAACGGGATTACGTTTAACCAGGGCCAGCAGCGTATCGTCGGACATGACCCACTTGCGTGGGATGTTGCGGCGCTCGGCGCGGTCCTCGCGCCAAGCGGCAAGCTCGCGCGCAATGCCCAGCTGATGGCGGCTGCAGGAGTTGATGCGCTTGACCTTGCGGAATGCCTCGTGACGATCGGCGCGATAGTGCGACTCGTCGGCCAGCGGACGCAACTCGTCGAGCACCCAGTCCACCCGGCCCAGCTCGCGCAGGCGACTCATCATCTCGGTATAGGCAACGATCAGGTACTTGACGTCATCGATCGCGTACTCGATCTGCTTATCGGTCAGCGGGCGGCGCGACCAATCGGTAAGCGACTCGGTCTTGGGCAATGAGACGCCGCAAAACGTCTGCACGAGCGCGCCGTAGGAAATCTGCTGGCGCTCGCCCAAAAAGGCGGCGGCCACCTGCGTGTCAAAAATGGGACGCGGCAGCACGCCCACGGTATGGAGCATAACCTCCATATCCTGCGAGCAAGCGTGAAACACCTTGGTCACGCTCTCATCGCCCATAAGCTCGGCCAGCGGCGATAGGTCGTCGATCACCAGAGGATCGACCGCGACGCTCTCGGCAGGGGTGGCAATCTGGACCAAGCACAGGCGCGGGTGGAACGTGCGCTCGCGCAAAAACTCGGTATCGACGGCAATCGCGTCGAACTCACGGGCGCGCTGGCAAAAGTCGAGTAGAGCCTGATGTGTGGAAATGTACATATCAACCCATCGAATAAGGTTAGGCCCGAAAAACACGGGTAGGATATCGGCATTGCCTTACAACTATACTCGGTTAGTCACAGAACGGGAACGTAAGTATGCGCTGCCTTATCATCCACAACCCGGCATCGGGCCCCAGCTCAGATGAAATCTACGCATTTACGCACGCCCTCGCGCAGGGCGGCGACGAGGTCGTGATGCGTTTTATCGGCGATGGCATGGAGCCCGAGGACGCCGTGGCAGACGTGCGCGAGTTTGACCGCGTGGTCGTTTCGGGCGGCGACGGCACCGTCTCCAACGTGCTCGATCAGATGCGCGGATGTGGTGTCCCCACGCTCGTCTTCCCCTCCGGTACGGCCTGCCTGTTCTTCAACAACATCGGCAATGCCCCCGAGGCAGCGGCGCTTGCCAAGGCTTGCCGCGCCGGTCGCACGGTCAAAGTCGACATGGGCGAGCTCTTTTGGCTCGACGAGGACGGCAACGAGAAGCGCCACGGCTTTATCATCATCGCCGGCTCGGGCTTCGACGCCGAGATCATGATGAAGGCCGCCCCCACCAAAAACGACATCGGCGAGATCGCCTACTTCCTCTCTGCACTCGCCACGCCCAACCCTACGGTAGCGCACTTTACCATTGAGCATGACGGCATTGTCGAGGAGCTCGACGGCATTTGCTGCATGGCCGGCAACACCTCGGTCATCCAAAACGACATCAACCTGTTCCCCGACTGCCGCATGAACGATGGCATGGTCGACATTGCAGTCATCGAACCCGTGCGCACCGTGCAGCTGCTGCCTACCGTGATCACCGCTGCGCTTGACCCCGCCGGCAAGGTACTCGGGCGCCCGCAGTTCAAGATCATCCAGACCAAGGAAGCCAAGATCATCTGCACCCCGTCACTGGGCATGCAGTTCGATGGCGAGATTATCTCCAGCAATTCGGGCGTCTTTGGAGCCCGCGCGCTTCCGCAATGCCTCGACCTCATCGTCGACGAATTCTCCCCGCTCGGAAAATAGGAGGACCCCATGAACGACAATCCCCTGCTCGGCTTCATCATCATCGTTTTGGCCATGCTCGTCGGCTATGCGATCAACGTGATCCACCGCCGGAAGAAGTAATTCCACATTGGCATGATATTCATCCAATTATCGTCTCCCCTGCCGTTTATGCATTTGCCAAACAGCGGGGGATTTTCATTTCGGGCATTCCCGGCTACTTTATTCGGCTACAGTAATTACAGGGCGTCTTTATTAAAGTAAAGCTACAAACTGAGTACAATTAACCGCTCATCGCATATTTCATCACGCTTATCGAGTAAGTTTTTTTCATAGATGAATATTGTTTCCAGTTCGTTACGCTAATGAGGTGTCTTTATTGGCTGAAGCCCTCTGGCGACAGAGGGCTTTCGCACGCTGGGAGGGAAAATGAGGAAAACTCACCCCGTCAACGCGCTCAAGAAGCTAGGCATAGGCCTCGCCTTTGGAGCTGCAACCATCATGTCCATGCCGACATCTGCGCTCGCCTGCACGCAGATGTACATGGGCAAGAACCTTACGGCCGACGGTAACACGTACTATGGCCGCACCGAGGACATTGGCACTCGTTACCTCAAACACTATGGCATCGAGCCCTCTTATGGCCCTGGTCATACCTACAGCTCGGACGAGTCCGGATTCTCCTACACCTCGACCAAGACTACGTATCGTTACAGCTACGTGCGCGACCATCCTGCTGAGTGGGACGGACGCTGGGATGCCTACTCCGAGGCCGGCATCAATGAGAAGGGCGTCTCCTGCTCCGCAACACTGAGCACCTCCTACAACGACGATGCCAAGGCAGCGGATCCCACGACCAAGCATGCCCACAAAGCAAATCCCGAGGTCAAAATACCGGCATCGGCGAGTACAGCTACGCGGGCGTCATCTTGGGCGAGAGCGCAACGGCCCGCGAGGGCGTCGAGCTTATCGGCAGTCTGATTGACGAGCAGGGCGTCTGCTCCAACGACCAGATTGTCATCGCCGACAACACCGAGACTTGGCTGTTCGCCGCGCTTTCCGGCCACCAGTGGATCGCTATGAAGCTGACCGACGACGTCGCTTCGGTCAACCCCAACATTAGTAACCTCAATTTCAAGGTCAATCTTGACGATTCTGAGAACTGCCTCCACTCTGAGGGGATCAAGACTATGCCCGAAGAGAAGGGCTTCGCCAAGTACTTTGAAGACGGACAGTTCGATGTTGCCCAGACCTACGGTGCATCTATCAACAATACGGGCATGGGCTCTTGGGCGCGTTATATCCAGGGCCGCGACTACTTTATGGCTCCGCTGACCGAGGGCACCGACTACGAGATCGTCAAGGACAAGGACAAGAATGACGTCACGCTCGGTGCCATGGTTCATGAGATGCAGCCGCTGTTCTTCCAGCCCAGCAAGTCCGACTGGAACACGTTTGAGCTGATTCGCGCCTTCGGCAACCGCGGTGAAAAAGTCCCCGGCCTTAATGCCAATACTGACGGTGTCAGCAGCATCGGTTCCGACCGCAACGCCGAGGCCAACCTCTTCCAGATTCGAAAGGGCTATGACCCCGAGGTTGCAACCATCCAGTGGGAGATGCTCTCCTGCGCCGAGTTCTCCGTCGCTATCCCGCTATACTCCGCTCTGATGACCGAAGTCAGCCCCTACTTCAGCGACCAGACCGTTGATTATGGTCACTGCAGCGAGACGGACATCGTGAACAACGAGGAGCCCGAGAACTCCATTAACTACGTCCTGATGGACATCAACTCGCTTTGCTTCGCGAACCGCGCACAATTCGCCACCAGCGTCCGCGCCTACCTCGATGCGCTCCAGAACGAGCTCATCGAGCAAAACAAGGAAGTTGACGCCGCCATGCTGGCCGAGACGACCACCGAGGGCCGCACTGCCCTGGCCAACAAGGCCGGCAAGGCTGCTACCGAGAACACCTACAAGAAGTGCAAGGCACTGCTCCAGGAGATGCGCGCCTATCAGAAGGCCGAAAACTTCGACCAGCCCTTCACCCCGAGCGACCTGGACACCGAGACCAACGGCCTCAAGGTGTCCATCACCTACGCCAAGGACGCTCTTGCCACCGATCCGATCACCCCGGATCAGCCCGGCACTCCTGAGCAGCCTGGCACTCCTGAGCAGCCTGGCACTCCCGAGCAGCCCGCTAAGCCCGAGCAGCCGGCCGCCAAGCCTGAGAAGCCTGGCAAGTCCAACACCACGACCACGGTAACCACTAACAAGACGAACACCAAGGGCGGCCTGCCCACCACTGGCGATCGTTTTGATGGCCGCATGGTGGCCGCATTCGCCATCGCTGGCGTTGCCGTCATCTCCGCGGGCGGTTACTTCCTCTACCGTCGCAATAAGGAGTAACGTCCTAGCTGAGCGGGCGCGGCACATGAGTCACCACGCCCGCTCAGCCCGCTCTTTTGACCGGCGGGAAACCCGCCTGAAATCTTTTCAAAAAAGATTTCCCCGCACACACTTTGCTGTGCTATAGTGCAGCGCAACAGCAACTAGGCGCGACCGCGCCACGGCATCACGAAAGGAGCCACCAACATGAAGAACACGATGAAGTCTCTCAACAACTGGTGGTGGCGTGATGCGAATACGATCGGTCGACAGTGAGTCCCTCACGCCTGTTTTTGCGCTCTAGGTGATTGAAAGGCCTCCGGTTTCGACCGGGGGCCTTTTTCTATCTCGAGCCCGATCGCATTCGCATCACGCGCCTCCGCTTTTCTCTTGCACTCCCATTCCGAAAGGATTTTCACCATGTCTCAGAACACCACCACCGCCCAGCCCCGCACCGTCCAGACCGCCGACCGCGGCAAACTCGACATCGGTGCCCTCGTCTTGCTCGCCATCCTGCTTGCCGCCGGCTTCATCCTCAACTTCACCGTCGGCAAGGCTATCTCCGGCATCTCGGGCGGCATGATCAGCCCCGAGTTCATTATCTCGGCCTTCTGCCTCACTATCCTGGTCGTGCGCCCCAACATCGGTCAGGCGCTCGTTATCGGCCTCATCTCGGCGGCCGTGATCCAGATCACCACCACTTCGCCGTTCGTCGATTTTGCCGCCGAGGGCATCGCCGCCATGCTCATGGCCGGCATCGTCAACGCCGCCAGCAAGAACGGTCAGGTCAAGCCTGCCGTCGCCATCGTCGCAACCTTCGTGACCACCTTTGTCTCGGGCGTCATCTTCATGGTCATCAAGATGGCCATGCTCGGCGTGGTGGGCGAGCTCGCCGCTGCCATGCTGCCCGTCGTCGCCATGACCGCCGTGTTTAACGCCATTCTGGTCGGCGCTCTCTATCTGCCCATCCAGAAGGCCCTGAAGCTCAACTAACCTGCTCGGCTTTACGAGCCACCCCATCTTGGCGTTCATTCGTCGCTCGCGTACCCAAGTGCGCTTCGCTCCTCTTTCGCGCCAACCTGGGGCCCCTCGTAAAGCCGTCTCCGTGCTTCACCACCAAAGACTGTCCCAAACAACTAGCTTTTGGGGACGTTCTTAAACGACTAGTCATTTAAGAACGTCCCCGATGACTATGAAAGGTATCCATGGAAACGATCATCAACGTCGACGATGTCTCGTTCTCCTATGGCACGCAGACCGAGCAGGCGCTCAGCCACATCTCGCTCAGCGTGAACAAGGGAGATTTCATCGGCATCATCGGGCCCTCGGGCGCCGGCAAGTCCACGCTTGCCGCCTGCCTGTCAGGTGCCGTGCCCCACCACTACACCGGCGCGTTCTTTGGGTCCGTCATGGTTGACGGCCATGACACCTGCGAGGTCTCGCTGACCGACGTGTCACAGATCGTCGGCAGCGTGCTGCAGGATATCGACACGCAGATGGTCGCCTCGGTCGTCGAGGACGAGATGCTCTTTGGCCTCGAGAACTTTGGCGTTCCCCACGACCTGATCGAGCAGCGCGTGAGCGAAACGCTCGAGACCGTCGGCATCAGCGACCTGCGCGACCGCGAGATCGCAACCCTCTCGGGCGGACAGAAGCAAAAGGTAGCCATCGCCGCCATCCTCGCCATGCGTCCGCGCGTCTTGGTTCTCGACGAGCCCACCGCGGCACTCGACCCCGCCAGCTCCACATTGGTCTTCGAGACGCTGCGTGAGGCAAACCGCGTACTTGGAATCACCATCGTCGTCGTTGAGCAAAAGGTCGCTCTGCTCTCGGAGTACTGCAACCGCGTGTTCGTGCTCAACCATGGCGAAATTGCGCTGCAGGGCGAGCCACACGAGGTCTTCGCGCATACCGACGAGCTCCGTGCCATCGGCGTCGACTGCCCTCGCGTCACGCGTATCTTCAATAGCCTCGAGGCCGATGGCCTGGTAAGCGGTACCCCCTGCTTGGATGTCGATGAGGCTGAGCGCCTGATTTCGGGCATCGTCGACCCCGCACACGCGGCCATCGAAGCCCAGGCGCCCACCGGTTCCCCGCATGCACCGTCGTTGCGTCCTCATGCCAAGGACGCCGAACCCGTGCTCACCTTCGACCATGTTGAGTTTGCCTATCCCAATGGCGGCGCCGCCGTACACGACCTTAGCCTGACGCTCTATCCTGGCGAGCTCGTGGGCATCGTCGGCCAGAACGGTGCCGGCAAGACCACGCTCACCAAGCTGCTCACGGGCCTGCTTAAGCCCGCCTCGGGCAGCGTGCGCGTTACGGGCCTGGATACTGCCGCGGTCCCCACGAGCCGTATCGCCCGCGAGGTCGCAACGCTCTTCCAAAACCCCGACCGCCAGATCTGCAAGGACACCGTGCTCGACGAGGTCGCCTTTGGCCTGGAGCTTGCCGGCATCGACCGTACCGAGGCTCTGCGTCGTGCTCAACTCGTCATCGACCGCTTTGGCCTGCCTGCCGACGAGGCGCCCTTCTCGCTCTCGCGCGGCCAGCGACAAATGGTGGCGCTTGCCTCCGTCGTAGTGGTTGAGCCCAAGATCGTCGTGCTCGACGAGCCCACGAGCGGCCTTGATTACCGCGAGTGCATGACCGTCATGGAAACGGTGCGCACCATGGCCGAGCGTGGTTGCGCCGTTATCATGGTCTGCCACGATATGGAAGTCGTCTCGGATTTTGCCGAGCGCATTGTGGTAATGGCCGACGGTCGCATCCTCGACCGCGGCCGCACGCACGAGCTGTTCTCGAACATCGAACTCATGCAGCATGCCTACGTTGAGCCGCCCCAGGTCATCGAACTCTCGCGCCGTCTGGCATCTTCCGTCTCGCCCGCTTTTGCGCAGGTGAGCGAGGTCACCGATGTCGTTCGAATTACCAAGGAGATGGTCCACCGTGGTTAACGTCATCGACTACATGCCGGGCGATACACTGCTGCATCGCCTAAACCCCGTCGTCAAACTGGGCCTCGCCGCCGCCATCATCGTCGGCATCTTCTTGTCCGACACCTACGTGGCGCTGCTGGGCTTTTTGGCGCTCACCCTTGCCCTGGGTGCCTATGCGGGCGTCGTCAACCGCCTGTTCTCGCTGCTCAAGTTGCTGATTCCGCTCGCGCTTATCATGCTGGTGCTCCAGCTGGCCTTTATGCGCGATGGCAACGTGGTGTGGAGCTTTATCACCGACACGGGCCTCATCACGGGATCGAAGGCCTGTCTGCGCCTGCTGGGTGTGGCGTTACCACTCATCCTCATGCTCATGGTGACCAAGCTCAACGACCTTGCCAACGCCTGCGTCGAGGTGCTGCACGTGCCGTATCGCTATGCTTTCACTTTTACCACGGCGCTGCGCTTCGTGCCGGTGTTTGGTCAAGAGATGAACGCCATCATGGAGGCGCAGACCGCACGCGGCGTCGAGTACGACACCAAGAACCCCATCAAGAAGCTTAAGCTCATGCTGCCACTGTGCGTGCCGCTGCTCATCTCGAGCGTGGGCAAGACCGATGCCACAGCCTTGGCGGCAGAACAGCGCGGCTTCTATCTGCGTACGCGCGCCAGCTCGTACAAGCGCTACCCCATCAAGGGCCTAGACATCGCCGTGCTCATCGTCAGTATCGCCCTCATCGCCATCGGCTTCCTGTTCTAGTTCACCACTGACAGCAACCGCCCAACGCAAAAGGCCTCGGCTCGCACCAAACGAGCCGAGGCCTTACTGTTTCACCAGATAAAACCTACCAAAATTAACCTGTCCCTTTTTGACAGGTCGGAAGCTAGAGGCGGTAGGGGGCGCCGCTGCGGATGATGGATTCGCGCACCAGGACATCCATGGCGTCGAGGGTGATCTCGGGCATCTCTCGGTACTTTTGCAGCACCGAGAGCTCGGTGCAGGCCAGAATGACGCGGTCGCAGCCGCTACGGGCAAACTCCCACATCACGCGGTCGAACTTATCCATATCGGGCTCACGTCCGGCCTTCACATCATCGTAGATAAGCGACATCACATCGTTCTGACGTTTCTCGCTGGGATAGACGACCTCAACACCCGCAGCCTTACATTCGCGGCCGTAGACGCCCGCGCCCACGGTGCCATCGGTTCCCATGATGCCAATCTTGTGCACCGGCTCGGCCGGCATACTCAGGTTGGGGTCGAACTCGCACTCCCCCATCACCGCACCGGCCAGAGCATAGCGCACCGACTCACGCGGCATGTGGATAATCGGCACCTTCGTAAACGACTGGATCTGGTCGTAGAAGTAGTGCGACGTGTTGCAGGGAATGGCAATGTGCGCACAGCCCAGCGACTCGAGTGCCTGGGCACACTCTTTCATGGTCGCCAGCAGCTTGGCATGCTCGCCGGTCTTAATGGCCAGCGTGCGGTCGGGCATGGTCGACTTGGAGAGCACCACCATGTCGATATGTTCCTGATCGCGGGCAGCAGCCGTATGACGCACCACCTGGTCGTAGTAATACGACGTGGCCTCGGCGCCCATGCCGCCGATAACTCCCAGCTTTTCCATCGCCGCCTCCTTGGTGACGCTTGCGCAATTGCGCGTATCATACCCGCGCCCGCCCGATGCAAACCGGACGGGCGCCGCGCTCATCTACTTGTAATACGTCTTGAACAGCTTAAAGTGGCGCAGCTTGGTGTGCCACATGCGCAGCCAGCGGTTAAAGACAAAGTCGCCCTTCATAAACGAAGGGTCGGCGCCCTTACCTTCCTTGTCCAGGCGATGCACCTTAGCGCGCAGCTCGGGATCCTTGACGTACTTGTCGACGACGCCCATGGGGACGACCATCCACAGCGACTCGTCCTGCGCCGTCACAAACTCCGGCTCAAACGGGCGGTCGAACACATACTCGTCCACCACATACTTGGCAACGTTAAAGCCGCTGTTGGTAACGTAGTAGTTGCTGCGGCCCTGGCGCGTGTTGAAATCGAAGAACTTAAACGAGCCGTCGCGCTCGTCGTACTTAACGTCAAAGTTGGAATAGCCCACAAAGTGAAGGTCCTCGAGCAACTTGCGCACGCCGCCCATGAGCTCGTCGTTGGGCTCGGTAATGATACAGGCATGGTTGCCGACACCGTGGGGCTGATGCTCCTCGAGCAGCACATGGCCCAGGCACATCATGCGCACCTTGCCGTTGCGGTCGGAATAGCTAGTGAGCACGCGCATGTACTCGTCGTTGCCGGGCACGCGATCCTGCAAGATCAGATCGTCGGTGTAGCCGCTGGCATACGAATCGCGAATGACCTGTTCCAGCTCGGCGCGGTCGGCAATCTCATAGGCCTTCTTCTGGCCCTCGAACTCATGCTGCCACCACATGATGCCGTCGGAAGGCTTCAGAATCATCGGGTAAGGAAAATCGATCTGGTCGAGCACTTCGGCAGGCGCCTCACCCTGGGCATTGAGCATCGCCTTGGTAAAGGTAAACGTGTGCGGATAGGGCACGCCATGCTTCTCGCACAGCTCGTAGAAGATCTCCTTCTTCTGACACTGTTCAAGCATGCTATAGGGAGCGTAAGGCGCGACGATGTTATCCGCCAACTCATGGGCATCCTTGGCCTGAGCCACGAGGGCAACATAGTTATCGCCACAGCCCACAAGGACAATCGTCTTGTCGGCATGCGCTTGGGCAATGCCGTTGACGGTTTTGAGCATCACGGGCATGGTATCGATATCCACGTTGGGCGTGTAGTCGATAATCTGGCTGCGGTACGCGGGACCCGTCTGATACTTGCCAAAGACCAGACTCTTGACCTGGTACTCCTCGTAGAAGGCGCGCGCCACCGAATAGGCGTTGATGTCGCCACCGAGCAGCACGGGAATGAACTCGCGCTCTGTAAATTGCAATGCCATGGAAACTTCCTATCATGAACTGCCCACACAACGGGCGGTCTTTGCGCAACTGATTTATTCTAGCGTGCCAAGCCGCCGGCGCCCAAAGCTCCACCGTATCTATGGCAATCGACGCAATCGTCCAGCACGAAGGCCAGCACGAAGACGGCGCTCACCGTTGTATGACAATGGGCAATGAACCTACCGTTGTTGTAGGATTCAGCGTATTGACATCTTCGAACGAAAGGCGCACACGTGCCCCAAGACCATCCGACCGATAATCCCATCCTCAATGCCGCGAGGCGCGAGCTGGCGGAACGTGCGAAAGCGACCGCTCCCCTGTGCACGGCAAACGACGCCTACAACGGGCCTGCCCGTATCGTCTCAATCAACACGTCGGAGCACAAAGGCACGCGTAAGTCACCCGTCGCCGACGGGCACGACACCGTCATCGAGCAGTTTGGCCTCGCCTCCGATGCGCACGCCGGGCATTGGCACCGTCAGGTTTCCTTTTTGGCCGCAGAGTCCATCCAGACGGCGCAGACGCGCGGGCTCGATGTGCACGAGGGCGACTTTGGCGAGAACTTCACAACCCAGGGCATCAACCTGCTCTCGCTCCCCCTGGGAACGCAGCTCAAGATTGGCAACGATGTCCTGGTCGAAATCAGCCAAATCGGCAAGGTCTGCCACACACGCTGTGCCATCTACTATCTCGCCGGCGACTGCATCTTTCCCCACGAGGGCGTTTTTGGCGTGGTACTAAAGGGCGGAGAGGTCTACGCCGGCGACGATATCCAGGTAATCAAACTCGGCGACGGCACCTGTTCGTTCATCCCCGCCGAAGCCCTCGAAGAGATTGAGCAGGCTCGCCAGAAGGGCACGCTGTAGTTATAAAACCCCACGTTGAGATGGCTTTTACAGCCCAAAACTCCTCTCAAACAGGGCTCTGTAACGTTAAAGTTGAACTCTATGGTTTCTCAACAATTCGTCATAACTGCAGGTCAAAGCCAAAGCCTCAAGTTCAACTTAACCCTTTGGAACCTTTAAGGTTCAAGTTGAGGTCGAAAGCAGTAGTAGAATACCGTTCGAACCATAACCTACGATTGATTGCAGAGGGACTGGATGCAGCATTCGAATCATCGCACCGCAGCGCTCATTGCGTCGAAGCCGGCTCGTATCATCACGAGCGCCGTGCTCGCCGTTGCGCTGACGGCCACGCCGATGCTCTCCCCCGTTACGGCGTATGCCGCCTCGCAGGCAACGCAGGACCAGCTTTCCGCAGCCCAGCAGAAGATCGAAGCCGCCACGAGCGCCTACAACGACGCCCGCACCAAACTCGATGACCTGCAAAAGCAGATTGACTCCAATGAGGCAAGCATCGAGGAAATCGAGGCCAAGCTTCCCGAGCAGCAGGCCAAGGCAAGCTCCGCCATGCGCGATCTGTACAAGTATCAGAAGGGCACCAATCCCATCGTGAGCTTCTTGGTCAACGCACAGAGCCTGGGTGAGTTCATCACGACCTGCAAATACACCAACCAGATCACGAGCTCGAGCGTCGACGAGATCGAACAGCTCAATAACATGCAAACCGAACTCGAGCAGAACAAGGCTGAGCTCCAGCAGGCCAAGTCTCAGCTTGAGGCAGAGCAGAAAAACGCCGAGGATGCGCTGGCGCAGGCCCAGCAGCTCCGCAGCGAAGCACAGGCAAAAGCCGAGCAGGAAAATGCCGCCGAGCTTGCCAAGCTTGAGGCCGATAAGGCCGCTGCCGCCGAGAAGATCTCGGGTACCGGCGTGAGCGGCAATAACTCCAACAGTCAGGCCACCAACTCCAACACCACCATCGACACCACGCCGAACAGCCCCAACAGCGGCAATTCCGATTACGACTCGTTCATTAACGAGTGGACAAGCCGCATCGACAACTACCTTGCCGGCTCCCCTATGGCAGGCCAGGGCTACAACTTTGCCGTTGCCGCCTGGAATACCGGCGTCGATCCCCGTTGGTCCCCCGCCATCGCCTGCATCGAGAGCAGCAAGGGCCTCTATTGCGCCGGCTCCTATAACGCCTGGGGCTGGAGTGCCCGCGGCGGCGGTTGGCGTAGCTTTGGCAGCTGGAGCGAGAGTGTCTCCGCCCACGTTGCCTACCTGGGCGCCAACTATGGCTCCACGCTTACCCCGGCAGCCGCCAAGAAGTACTGCCCGCCCACGTGGCAGGACTGGTACAACAAGGTCGCCAATCAAATGAACCGTATTTAAGTGCAACTACAAAGGGCCCCAGACGGGGCCCTTTTCGATTATCTAAGAGACGACACCGGTCGCGTTGCCGATAACAACGACGACGCACATGACGGCAAACATAAACCCGAGCGCCTTGAACCATAGTTCGACAAAAGCGCTCCCCCGATACCGATCGAGCACGGGCAAACGACGTCGAAGCCTACGCCGGTCGAGCATTCCGAATGTAATGAGCAGCACCAGGCCATCGACCATAAAGAAATACTCAAGTGCCAAAAACCACGTTGGATAGTTTCGGTTTTCGCCCGTCGGCGTAAATACCGCAAAATGGCTGCCCATCAGCAGCAACAATGTTGTCGCATAGACGCATCCATTCCATATGCGCCCCACGGGCTTGGGGATACGCGAGAGCAGACGCGCACATTTGGACGGCACGGAAGAGACGATCGAACGCCGGTTTGCAGAAGACGGAAGCGTGAGGGCAACCGGCTGCTGTACCCGCTGCACCTGTGACACCGCGACCCGGGGCACACTGGCAGTAGAAAAGGTCACGGGCGACGACGCAGGGAGACATAGCTCATACGCCGCGCGCGCAGCATTGCCCAATGCCTTTGCACTCACAAAGCGCTTAGCCGGATCGAGCGCCATCGCCATGCAAATCACATCCGACAGCGGGACGGGAATGCCATGCGCCTCGCATTGCTCACGTATGTCCCGCCCCGGTTTGGGGTCAGTTCCCGTCAGGCAAAAGAACAGCAGTGCGCCAAGCGCGTAAATATCGCTGCGGACGCTCGTCTGCCCAAACCCAAACTGCTCGGGCGGCGCATAGGAACGCGTGCCAAACTTGACGGTGTCGGCGTCGGCGCCATCGCGCCAAACGCGCGCGATTCCCAGGTCAATAATCACCAGCGAGGAAAAGGTCATGCCGGCATCGGTCGCGTATCTCACGCCCGATACGATGATGTTCGAGGGTTTAAGGTCGCGGTGGATTACCGGTACCCCTGGCTCCCCCGCAGCTGCAAAACCAGCATGCAGCTCGCCCACCGCTTCACACAGAACGGGATACAGCTCGCGGGCATAATCGGGCGTCGCCCCCAAGCGTCCCACCAACGCCTCGAGCGTCTCGCCTTCGACATACTCCATCACCACGTCAAGCTCGTCGCCCACACGGCGGCAATCGACGATTCGAGGCAAGTGCTCAAAACGACGACCGGCGCGCTGGGCCGCAAACAGGCGCTCATATGCTCCGCCAATCTGCACCGAAGCATCGATGCGCTTGCGGACAAAGGGGCCGAGAGACCCGCCGCCAGAGCCCTCAAAATAGACGAGTTCGGTCGTCTCGACATCCGAGAGCTTGAGCACGCGCTCCATACGATAGCTGTCATCGCGGTCGAGCGACGCCAAATGCTCGACAAGTGAAGCAGTCAGCTCGTCATCGGAATATGTTGGGCTCTGAGTATCCATGGCGTCCATCATAGCGCAGGGCGCGGACACCCCATGGCATCCACGCCCTGTTCGTTCGCATAGTTGTTTTGGTAACAGCCAACTCAGCCATCGGCCGCTAACTCACCGTCTCCTCGCCAAAGCGATACAGTTCCTCGTTGACCTTTTGCAGGCTGCAGCCGCGATCAATACAAAAGATGACAATCGCATCGCGACGGTCCTTGCAGTTGAGGACGCTCACTCCGGCAGCCGTCAGGGCGCGGTTGGTCTCCTTCATCGACAGCGCCATTGCAAAGGCAATCTGCAGCACCTTATTGCGGCTCGGATTACGCGAACCGGTAAAGATCTGATAGCCAAAGGTCTCGTTGAGGTCGGCCATACGCACCACACGCGAACGCTCGAGCCCCTTCTCTTCCAAAAGCTGTTTCAGATACTCCGAAAGCGACGGGGCGGCAAAGTCGTGCTCTTTGATATAGCCATCGATGTTCGGCGCGTCGAGAAGCTCATTGAGTAACTCGTCCGTTAGCTTTTTATCGGGCATACGACCTCACCTCCCATACGGCGCAACGGTAGCGACATGTTAGGCCAGCACCCAGCTCGCAGTCGCGGACTTATCAAACATGTTGGCAAAATAGAGAGCCTTCTTGATGTCACCATCAAAATAGATATTGCCCGCCACGGAGCCACCGGCGGCAAGGGTGCCAGACTGCAGCTCATCGGAGCCCTCGCTGTAGTAACCCTGGTTCTGCTGCGCACCGTTGGCGTCCTCGCCCTTCCAGTCGTAGATATTGTAATCTGCGCCCTCATCGCCATTGTTGACGTACGTGACGTGAATACCCGTCATGGTCGAACCGTCATAATTTGTGAGACCGGGCTGGACGGAATCGACGACGACGGAAAGACCGGCAGTCGTGGTCACCGTCGTGCCAACAGCCAGGTCAGCCGTAGGCTGCTCTTCCTTCTTCGTCTCTTCCTTCTTGTCGCCATCGTCAGCGTCCTCGGTGACGGTCGCCTTATCGCTACCGCAACCGGCAAGAAGACTGGCAGTCCCCAAGGCAACAGTGGCGAATGCGCCAAGTGCAGCGCGACGGCTCAGCAGCACTTCGTTTTCGAGCTTATTCATCATGCATCCTTCCTACGATCCGGCTACCGCGCCGGCACACAGCACATCGTAGGAAGGATTAAACTTGAATTCATTAGCTGAGAGCTAAGGTTGCCATATAGAAGAGCATGAAGCGCGTGTCCACCGCCGATGACACCTCGAGGCTTGCCAACATCGATTTGAACTACTGGTTCTACGGCTGCAGCACCTTGCCTCGATTTCCGACATGGCGAACCTGCGCGGCGTGGTCCATGCGGACGACGAAGCTCTCGAGCATGCCCTGCACGCTCGATGCTCGCACGAGCTCGACAGAATCCTGGTAGATGCGGGCTGAGAACCGCCCAAGGGTCACAAGGGCTCGACCACATTCAACAACCACAAGGCCATCGTGGACAGCAATGACACGGCCTGCGACTCAAAGCAGACGAGTACGCGATACGCCGCGACGACGGCGAGGGGCAGGCGGGCTAGCTGACGGCTGGATGAGGCTTGGAACTGCACCAAATAACACCCCTGACGGCCGCGCAGGCATCTTTCCTGCACTGCTGCCAGGAATGACCGCGCCGCCCCAGCGGTGCAGGCTAGGCGTTGGGGCGTAATGGCGCGTAGTAAGAACCGGCCTACCCCTCATTGAGATATTGCCTTCGATCGGCCATGTGCTTTCCGGCAAGGGAACTTCCATGACGCAGTCCGTCCGAAATCGTCTCTCGGAAATAGTCGTCTTTCTCATCGCAGAGATTCTCGAGCTCCACCACTCGCGATGCCAAACGGTCTGAGACCTCGCGCTCTATTACGAGATCATCTGACAGCCGAGCGTTTTCTTCCGTCAGCCGAGCATTCTTTTCCAGCAGCTGATCTTTCTCATGCGAGTTGTTGGCAACATAGGCGCCAGCCCCAATGACAGCGACCGTCCCGGCGACAATCCCCTTTTTATGTTCTTTGACGAATTGGACGGCTTTCGCTGCGCCCTCCTTAACGATATCGGAAATGGCTTCCACCTTTTCTCGGGTGGCCTGCATGAGAGGCTTCTTTTCCGCATCGTCAAGCTCAAGGTCGGTTTCCGTCAGCGTTGTCTTCACGTTCTCTTCCCGCTGCTCGTCCTTGAGCTCAAACTCTTCCATTTCAGCCTCCATTCCTTCCTCTTTAGCGTATTTTACCCCGTGCTTTAGGCCGATTACTCAGTTGCCAGCTGATTTGTGACTGCAGCGGATAATGCACTCGCAAGTTGACCTAAGTCCTGCCAGGAGGTCTAGTGGAGTCTATTGCGGTGACGCTCATCGGCGTCACAGTGACACCGATCGGAGTGGTCGAGTCCGACTCGCGCAGCCGCGCGGTTATGGAGCTCAAGATCGACGAGCTCACATCGAGCGAGCCTACAAACTCGAACAGGAAATGGCCGTGGTCAGGCGCGACGTTGACGCGTTTTTGCGATGAGCTGGCATGAGGGCTGGCGATCGCGGCCTGCATCCCCGTGTTGCTGGCGCGGCACTCTTACGCCAAACGCTTGCACATTCGGATTGCTACACAACGAATGAAACATATTGATGTGGGGCGCTGTTCATTCAGAGTCCGCCCCTCGCTTCATCCTCAAGAAGCAAATCGAAGCCTATCCCACCGTGACGGATTCCCCGGTAAAGGTACTGATCATCAGCAGGACAAAGAACACCAGGTAGCTGACACTCAGTGGGTACGCAATGACCAGGAAGACGGCCCAGCCGACATTGGTTTTACCGTCGGCACGACGTTGCTCGCGATTGCGGCAGAGCCAAATCGTCACGCCAATAGCCACAATCAGCAGCACGAGCGCCGCTGCGGCCAGCCCGGCAAGCACAAACATCAAGCCAACGCTCACGACGATGACCGGAATCAGCAGCAAGCCACACCCGCATCCACCCGGACTATACACGGCAGTCTGTCGGCGTCGTTCCATCGTCACTCCAACCTCAATATCTTTGAGCACTACAACGCAACGGCCCGCTGAACGGGAACGATCTTATCCAGCTCTGGCTCGATGCGTCTCTTCTCTGCCTCGAGGTCAAACGCCATCTGAGCGCGAAGCCAATAGCCATCCGTTAGGCCAAAGTAGCGGCAAAGGCGAAGATCAGTGTCAGCCGTAACACGACGCCTTCCCAAAATAATCTGCCCAATACGCTGTGCCGGAATCCCGGTCTCCTTAGCAAGGCGATATTGAGAAATGCCCATAGGGACAAGAAATTCCTCTTTGAGAAGTTCACCAGGAGTCACCGGCGACAGCAAATCGGGCGCGGTCTCATCACTTGTGATAATCGACGATTTCGACATTCCAAGCCATCCCCTGTCTCCACTCAAAACAGACCCGATAGCGCTCATTAACACGGATGCTATATTGACCAGCGCGATCGCCCTTCAACGCTTCAAGACGATTACCTGGCGGAACGCGAAGATCATCAAGCGAAGCGCAGATCTGCAGTTGGCGAATCTTCCTCAAGGCGACCCGCTCAAAAGGAATGAACTTCCTAATCCGCACACCCATTGCGAAGCGTTCAGTGTCTTCATCTTTATATGATGCAATCATAGTATCGCCTTACGTTAATAACGTCAAACGTTTCTATAGACTTACATCTCTATTATACCGTACATCTGTTCGTGTTTTCTAGAGCAGGTATCCTTCGCCAATTAACCAAGCAGAAGCAATCGTTTGTAGACATCGAGACCCTTGAGTAGGATTTCCTCGTCAAAGAGCATGGTATCGGTGTGAAGGGCGCTCGTGGCATAGGCGGGACAGCCATCCGGATCACTCGGGTTTTCTTGTCCCTCTGGCACGCCCGTGCCCAGCAGGAAGAACACGCCCGGAAGATGGCGCTGATAGAAGGCGAAGTCCTCGGCAATCAGCAGCGGCTCGTCCACAAGTTGCAGCTCGGACAAGGCAGGCGCAATGCAGGCAAACAACTCGGGGTCGTTATCGACCGGCGGATAGCCCTCGGCAAAGTCGAGATCATACGTGCAGCCCGTTGTGGCGCAGGCATCGTCCAACACGCGGCGCACGCCCTCGCGCGCTCGGTCGAACATATCGTCCGTAAACACGCGCAAGCTGCCCGCAACATGGGCCTCCCCCGCCACCGCATTGCAGACGGTGCCGGCCTGCAGCAGGCCGAACTTACCAATGCAGGGCTCGTCGGCACCCAGCTCATCCATGAGCTCGCGCTCGGAAACTAAGAACTTGGCCGCCGCCAGCGCGGCATCGTGCGATTCGTTTACGGGAACGCCGTAGGTCTTGGCGATATGGATGCTCGTGCCATGGATATGAATGTGCGTCTCGCTTGAGCGCGCCAGCAGCGGACCGGAACAGCTCGCCAACGTACCGGCGGGCAAATCGGGCCATACATGGAAGCCGAAGATGCGATCTGCCCCATAGCGCTCGAATACGCCGCTCTCGCACACTGTCTTGGCGCCGCCGGTCGTCTCCTCGGCAGGCTGGAACACAAAGAGCACGTTGCGCTTGATGGCACCCGGTTGCTCACGAATCGCTCGGTCGACAAAAGTCGCCGCCGCGAGCGCCATGGCCATGTGTCCATCGTGTCCGCACGCGTGCATTTTGCCGGGATGAGTCGAGGCAAAGGCAACGCCCGTTGCCTCCGCGATGGGCAGGGCATCCATATCGGCGCGAATCGCCGTGGCATGCGTAGCGCCCACACCGACATCGAAGAAGGCACAGACGCAGCTCGGACACGGATGGGTCACCTCACAGGCAAGCGGCGCCAACACGCCCTCGATATAGGCGATAGTCTGCGGAAGATCGAAGTCGAGCTCCGGGATCCTGTGTAAGTCACGCCGATAGCAACGGAGTTCTTGGAGCTCGGTCATAAAGGTTCCTTTCATAGGTGCACGCCAGTTGCCATCTTATTGTGCCGCAAGATTGCCGCACCCTTATTTCCAGCATATTGCTGCATTTTTTAAACGTTATATACGAATACTCTTGTTTGGTAAAGTGCAACGTGATAGGGTCTTTACCACTTGATAGAGGCGCGGGCACGAAGAGCCGCGGGCGAGCCGGCAGGCTTTGACCCCGTGGGGAGGCGAAACCCGCCGAACTGGGTTTTTCGGGCACGAACAACCTGGTGGGCCTGTGGGAAACACCCACAGGACTGTCTGCAGCAATGCGGGAGCGCTATCCGGACATTGGGTCCACGCTATGCGGATTCGATGCGCAGATGGCGCCGTCTGGATAGCGAGGTTTACGGGACATGGCATTGACCCCCAACGAGGCATATGCGGCCAAGCAGCCGTTTGTGGACAAGGAGACACTCGAGCATATCGTCGAGCAGTTCCCCACGCCGTTTCATCTATACGACGAGGCGGGCATCCGCCGCAACATGCAAGAAGTGCGCGACGCCTTTGCATGGAACCCGGGCTTTAAGGAATACTTTGCCGTCAAGGCCAACCCCAACCCGGCGCTCATCTCCATTCTCAACGAATACGGCTGCGGCTGCGATTGCTCGAGCTATACCGAGCTCATGATCGCCCGCTCGCTGGGCATCACGGGACACGACATCATGTTCTCGTCCAACGACACGCCCTGTCTCTTATACACATCTCCGAGC